>CAYXZY010000041.1:0-7909 GCA_964469685.1 uncultured Sulfurovum sp.
TTTTTCGTTCCCACGATGCTCGTGGGAATGCATATGGGAACTCAGAAACAGACCTACTTTTGGCATAATGATTTGAAGTATGGATTAGCCCTTGCAATGCAGGAATCAGAGTCAATCATTTCCTTCTTTATTGAACCCCAAAATCAAGCCCTAACAAGATTTATATTATAATCACATCAATAGATATGATGGAGTTTTTGGATGAATATTTTACTTATCAATAGCAATCCTGTGGTCTCAAGACTTTTTTCGTTGTGCACACATGATGCATGCATGAATCTTGAAGAGACAGACAATGCAGGTGACATAGCAGGCACGGAGTATGAAGTTGTATTTATAGATGAAGGGTCTTATGAGGGGGGTGTGCTGAGGCTCAATGAGAAGATCAAGACTGGGAAGAAAATACTTTTATCCAACACAGATGTCCTCATAAGTGATTTTGATATGACGATACAAAAACCTTTTTTGCCATCACAGATCATAGAAGTGTTAGAAGAGGTCAAAGCCTCTAAGAATGCTGAAGATATAGAGAACGAGAGAGAAGAAGAACAAGAGAGCGCTGAGGTGCAGACAGCCATATTTCCTTTGTCTTCTGATGATTCGGAGGATGAAGAGACAGGCATGGAGCAGCATGATGAAGCCAGGCAGTCAAACGCAGTGTTGGATGCCAAAGAGGTAGCAAAGATCAAAGAACTGCTGGAAGCCGATGAGGACGAGCCCCAAGAAGCATCTTGGAGTGATGAGGCCTATGAGAAGCGTAAAATAGAAGTGATCAAAGAGCAACTTATAGCTGAAGGGCTTGAGATAGTTGAGGAAAATGAGATCGTTGATACCTTGAATGAAAAGGGTGATGAAGCAGCAGATATGGTCATTTTTGATGCAGCGGAAGAAGATGCTGAAGAAGAAAAAGAAAAGAAAGATTCTGCACCTGACAAGGATGAAAAAAAGAAGATGAAATCACTGAAACATAAAAGCAAAAAAGAAAAAAAGAAAAAAAAGATCAATTTCACACAAGAAGAACGCGCAAAGATACAAAAGGCCATAGAAGGTGCCATCTCAACACTGAAAAGAAAGCAGAAGAAAAAACTCCTTAAAGGCAAAAAAGTAGACATCAGTATTGCCTTAGAGGATGTTTAATGCAACAGGGTGCAATACTGGTGCTCTCAGGCCCAAGCGGTGCAGGGAAAAGCACGATCATTCATGCAGCCTCCGAAGAGATAGGCGAGTACTATTTTTCCATCTCCACAACGACACGCAAGCCTCGTGTGGGAGAGAAGGATGGGGTAGACTACTTTTTTGTGAGCAAAGAGACATTTGAAGAGGACATTAAGGCAGGACATTTTCTCGAGTATGCCCAGGTGCACGGCAATTACTACGGCACCTCACTGAAGCCGGTAAGAGAAGCCCTGGATGTCGGGAAACTGGTGATTTTTGACATTGATGTTCAGGGGCACAGACTGGTGCGCGCAAAGATGAACGACATTACAACCTCCGCTTTTATCACCCCTCCTACACTTGCCTCGCTGGAAGAGAGACTCAGGGCGAGATCTACAGATGATGAAGCAGTCATCACACAGCGTTTGGAAAATGCCAAAAAAGAGATAAAGGCGCTGGGAGAGTATGATTTTACGATTATCAATGATACTGTAGAAAAAGCTGCACGTGAGTTTGTGATTGTGGCAAAGGCAGCTAGACTGAAACAAAGTACGGAAGATGAAGAGAAATTTATCGTCCAATGGTTGGGTGAAAAGTAACATTAAACATTTTGGAGTATAATTATTGAAATTTATACTCATAAGAGTAATGTAAAGGATTGATATGGGTATGCCAAGTATGCCGGAACTACTTATCGTATTGGCGATTGTTGTGCTTCTCTTTGGAGCAAAAAAGATTCCTGATCTTGCAAAAGGTATGGGAAAAGGTATAAAAGACTTTAAAAAAGCGATAAAAGATGATGAAGAGGATGTAAAAGAAGTTGCCTCTAAAACAACGGATGAAGTTGAAACAAAGATCGAAGAGAAAACTGCTGAAGTCAAGAAAAGCGACAACGCTTAAATCTACACTGTCCTGTTGCCGGGTGTTCCCCGGTAACACCTACACTATCCGTACGGAAAATCCATGAAATTAAAATCACATATAAATAACCTTATAAAAGACACCTTTGTAAAAGCGGGTATAGAAGATGAACCTATCTCTGTGAGTGAAGCGACAAAGCCGGAGTTTGGAGATTACCAGTTTAACGGGGCTATGGCTCTGTCAAAGAAGATGGGCAAAAACCCAAGAGAGATAGCGGCGCTTATCATAGAACATCTTGACACCTCCGGGATGCTTAGCAAAGCAGAGATAGCAGGCCCGGGGTTCATTAACCTGTGGCTTAACCCGCAATGGGTAGCGGATGAATGTAAAGAAGCACTGACACAGGATCGTCTCAATGTCTCTTTAAAAGAAAACCCGATCAAAGTCGTCGTGGACTACTCCGGCCCGAACATGGCCAAACAAATGCATGTGGGTCATCTGCGATCTACCATCATTGGAGATACTTTAGCCAATTTGTTGACTTTTCTGGGTGATGAGGTGATACGTCAAAACCATATTGGGGACTGGGGTACACAGTTTGGGATGCTCATAGCCTACCTTGAGATGAAAGGCGAAGACGGATCGGGGTCTTTAAAAGACCTCGAACAGTTCTACAAAGATGCCAAGACTGTGTTTGATACAGATGAAGCATTTGCAGACAAAGCCAGAGAGTATGTCGTAAAAATACAATCAGGAGATGCACATTGTTTGAAGCTTTGGCAAAACTTCATTGACATTTCACTGGGGCATTGTGAGGAAGTGTATGAGAAGCTGGATGTCAATCTCAGCAGGGATGATGTGAAGGCTGAGAGTTTTTACAACGAAGAACTTGCTGATGTGGTCAGTACCTTGAAAGCGCAGGGGCTGCTGCAGGAAAGTGACGGTGCACAATGTGTCTTTTTGGAAGACGATGAAGTCCCTGTCATTGTACAAAAAGGTGACGGGGGTTTCCTGTATGCTACGACCGACCTTGCGGCCTTGCGTTTTAGGGCACAGACCCTGGGGGCAAAACGTATCTCCTATGTGGTAGATGCGCGACAGTCCGCACACTTTAAACAGGTATTCGCCGTTGCTAAAAAAGCAGGTTTTGTCCCTGAGGATGTCACGCTTGAGCACATCGCTTTTGGTACGATGATGGACAAAAGCGGTAAACCGTTCAAAACACGTGACGGCGGTACTGTGAAACTCATAGATCTTCTGGATGAGGCGGTCGTCAAAGCCAAAGAAACCATCAATAACAAAGAGGACTACTCTGAAGCAGAGCTGGAGGCATTGGCCAAGACCATTGGTATCGGCGCTGTGAAATATGCTGATCTCTCTATCAATCGTGAGTCAAATTATATCTTTAACTGGGACAAGATGCTCTCCTTTGAAGGGAACACCTCTTTGTATATGCAGTATGCCTATGCAAGGATACAGAGTATCTTCAGAAAATACGATGGCCCGGTAGAGAGAGATATCATCATCGGTGATGCGCTTGAGCATCGTTTGGCTGTCATGCTTCTTCGCTTTGAAGATGTGCTGACACGCGCTGCGGTAGATGCCAGCCCCAACCAGATCACGACGTACATGTATGACCTGGTCACACTCTTTATGCGCTTTTATGAGCAAAACCCCATACTCAAAGAGGGCGTGGATACACAGACCCAAAAAAGCAGGCTGGCTTTGGCTGATCTGACAGCAAAAACAGTGAAGCAAGGTTTGGATATACTGGGCATAAAGGTTGTCGATAAGTTGTAGCCTTCCAAGGATCGGTCGGTCCAGCCGACTCTTTGGTATAATAGTAATGTCTGTAGGGTCGATATCATCGACCCTAAACCCTGTAAAGGATGTTTGTGAAAGCTTTAATCATTGTAGCCATCTTGGCAACGCTAGCCCTTATTTTTTTCCAATACAAGAAAAAGAAAGATCTCAAAAAACTTTTGATTACATTGGTGACCTTTGCCGCTATCATTGCCTTGGCTGTAGCAGGTAACCTTACCCGCCCGGTAATACCAATCTATCTGACACATATTATTTTAGTGCTCATTGCCTGGGGAGGGATGATACTCTATCTGTTTAAAGACAAATATTATTGGTGGATTATTTTTTCACCTGTGGTTACCATAGGCATATTTTTAGTATTGGAATATCTAGGCGGATCGGCTCACGAACTGGTGTAGCCAAGTCCTGTGCCGCAGATGCTACAGTGGCTGTCCGGCCTCTTTTTTTTGTGTTTCGACCAGTTCAGAGAGGAACTGCTCCAGAGAATAGCGTTGTCTGTACTCTGGGATCATAATATGGATCAGGATATCGCCCAGGTCTGCAACAACCCAATCGTCACTGATATCTGAAGCAAGGAAAGTGTCCCCTTGCGCTTTGAGTTCTTTTTTCAGATGCTCGGCAAGCGCGAGTGTATGTTTGCCATTGAGCGAATTGGCTATGATCACACGTTTGGCAATATAGTCTGCATCTTCCAGGTTAAATACTTCTATCTCGTCTGCTTTTTTATCGTCAAGCATAGCCACGATATTTTCTACTCTTTCGTCTATTGTCATTAAATGTTGTCCTTGAAGTACATGTTGTACTGATTTTTTGATTTTGTCATCAACATAGTCCAGTATTTTCGAGTCCCGTATCTGCGTAGAAGAAACAGGGCTATGCAGCGGCAGTATCTTCCAGGCTCGTAAGGCGGAAGTATCTATTTTGTGATCATCCCGTGTGAAGATCACCCAAGTGATATTCTCATTGAGCCATGCAAAGTTGTGCCATTTGGTCAGGCTGGCCACATTGTCTGCACCAATGATAAGATATTTGACATCATACACTATGTTAAAATGTTTTACAGTTTGTGAGGTAAAGGTACTTTTGTTTTGCTGTATCTCATAGTCATCAACAGACACTTTTTCAATTGGGTCAAACAGTGTATGACACCATTCAAGACGTTTGGAAGCAGGTGCCAGGGATGAGGACTTAAAAGGGTTGAGAAAAGCCGGTACCACAAGCAGCTTGTCAATGTCTAGACTTTTGATCGCTTCGGTAACAATATGTTGATGGGCCAAGTGTGGAGGGTCGAAACTTCCCCCAAAAATAGCAACACCAGGCTTCCCCTGATTAACCAAATACTAACCTCATTTACTGTAAAATTACTGAATTTTAGCATAATATTCATAAGGGGAAACAATGGCTGTAAAAGTAGCAATAAACGGACTGGGTAGAATCGGTAGATGTGTGGCGCGAATCATCGCGGACAGAGATGATATCGAACTTGTAGCAGTAAACGCTTCAGGTACGGAAGAGATGCTTGAATACAATGTAAAATACGATTCAGTACACGGCAGACGCAATGATGTCAGTGTGCATGACGGTTATCTGCATATCGGCGATACCAAAGCAAAAATCTTTGCGCAGCGTGAACTCTCCAAAATCGACTTTGCGTCAACAGGCGCTGAACTTGTCTTGGAGTGCACAGGAGCCTTCCTGACTGCTGAGTCTGTCCAGCCATACCTTGACAACGGTGTCAAAAAAGTCCTTTTCTCTGCCCCTGCAAAAGATGACACGGCTACCTTTGTCATAGGTGCGAATGCGGATGACTATGCCGGTCAGTCAGTGGTATCTAATGCTTCATGTACCACCAATGGCCTGGCACCTGTAGCCAAAGTGCTTGATGATGCTTTTGGTATAGAAAAGGGGTTAATGACCACGATCCACTCCTATACATCTTCTCAGCCTATACTGGATGCCAAACATAAAAAAGACCCCAGAAAAGGGCGTGCAGGTGCCACGAACCTCGTACCGACGACCACCGGTGCGGCCAAAGCCATTTCAAAAGTGCTGCCCAACCTGGCAGGCAAACTGAACGGCCAGGCCATTAGGGTGCCGACTGCAGATGTTTCTATGGTGGATTTGACCGTGACTTTGAAAAAAGATGCAGATCTCGAAGCCATCCAGGATGCGTTTAAAACTGCGGCTGCAGGATCACATAAAGGCATCCTTGGCATTGATGAAGAGTACAGGGTCTCTATGGACTTTGTGGGTGAAGAGCTGAGTACCGTGGTCCCATTGGATACGATCCAGGTCATTGGCGGCAATATGGTAAAAGTGCTTTCATGGTATGACAACGAGTGGGGGTACTCATGTCGTCTGGTAGATATGGCAGTACATATTTCATCATAGGCCAGGGTTAGGATATGAAACATATGAGACATAGAAAAACATTACAAAACAGCAAAGATCAAAAGGGGAGTAAAGCGTGAAAACTATCAAAGATTTGGAAATAGAGGGTAAAAGAGTATTTATAAGGTGTGATTTTAATGTGCCCAAAGACGAGTTTGGGAACATCACCGATGACAGGCGTATACGTTCAGCGCTGCAGACCATACGCTACTGTATCGACAGGGATTGCAAGATCATCCTGGCTTCACACTACGAAAGACCGGAACCCGGCAAATATGAAGAGAAATATTCACTCGCTCCCGTAGCCAAAAGACTGCATACGCTGCTTAAGATCAAAAGAGACATTTTTATGGCAAAAGATGTGGTAGGTCCTGATGCACAGTCAAAAGCTGCTGCATTGGAAGCAGGAGACCTACTATTGCTGGAAAACCTTCGCTATGAAGCAGGGGAGACAACGGACGATGAAGCTTTTGCAAAAAAACTTGCGAAATTTGCAGACATTTACATCAACGATGCCTTTGGTGCATGCCACAGAAAACATGCATCCATTCATGCCATTACCAAATTTTTTGACAGTAACAGTAAGGCTGCAGGATTCCTTATGAGTAAAGAAGTGAATTTCTTCACCAAGGTACTTGAAAACCCTGTACGTCCCTTCATAGCGGTCGTAGGCGGTTCAAAAGTATCGGGAAAACTTCAGGCATTGACAAATCTTATCACCAAAGTGGACAAGGTGATCATCGGCGGAGGTATGGCATTTACCTTTTTGAAGGCACACGGACATGAAGTCGGTAACTCTTTGGTCGAAGATGATCTGCTTGATGAAGCAAATGATATAATCAAAAAAGCAAAATCACTGGGTGTAAAATTCTACTTGCCCGTAGATGTGGTAGCTGCAGCAGAATTCTCTGAAAATACCACTGTCAAGTTCGTGCCTGTACAGGAGATACCTAAAGACTGGATGGGACTCGATATCGGACCGGCATCTTCAAGACTTTTTCGTGAAGCACTGAATGATGCACAGACGATCATGTGGAACGGTCCGATGGGGGTGTATGAGATGGACAGATACTCCAAAGGGAGTTTTGCTATGTCAAATCACATTTCCCAAACACATGCCACTACCATCGTAGGTGGGGGAGATACAGCTGATGTTGTGCAGCGTGCAGGTGATGCAGATGAAATGACCTTCATCTCTACAGGGGGAGGTGCCAGTCTTAAACTGATAGAAGGTGCAACGCTTCCGGGGCTTGAAGCGCTGAAATAATAATGAGTGTTTGCCATACACTCTTTTTGGCTTGTCACACTAAAAAGGATATACCATGATCTATGCTGCAAATTTCAAAACCAATCACACGCGTCAAAGTACCGCGCTTTACCTCAATGCACTCAATGAAAAACTAGGGCAAAAAAGCCCTAAAGACAGTGTTTATGTTTTCCCCCCTTTCACTGCATTGGATGCTTATGAGGGTGAGTTTACAGTGGGTGCACAGAATGCATACCCTGCCTATAATGGTGCTTTCACCGGTGAAGTAGGCTTGGAGCAACTTGATGAGTTTGACATCAAAACAATACTTATAGGCCACAGTGAGCGCAGGGAAGTGCTGGGTGAATCCCAAGAAGATGTGGCACATAAATTTTCATTTTTCAAAGCGCATGATTTTGAGATCATTTACTG
>CAYXZY010000042.1:0-1384 GCA_964469685.1 uncultured Sulfurovum sp.
GTCTTTCTCCATAAAACTGCGCACTCTTTCAAAAAGCGCAAATGCAGGATGTCCTTCATTCAAATGCAAGATAGCATATTCTATACCAAGCTCCTCCAGTACCTTGTAGCCTCCGATACCCAATACAATTTGTTGTCGCAATCTCTGAGACATATCGGGCGTATACAGTCTTGAAGAGATCTGCCTGTCCCAAGGATCATTTTTGTCTATGTCTGTATCGAGCAGATAAAGTGTGACCCGGCCAACATTGATCTTCCAGATACTTGCAAAAACAGGAGGTTCAATAAAAGGAACCTCTATGGTAAAATGATCATTGGAAGCATCCAGAACCCTTTCAATAGGTGCCACGTCTTTTTTGATGGGCTCCTCCGTTCCCTTTTGCCATCCGTCAGCAGTGATGGTCTGACGCACATACCCTTCAGGATACATAAACCCAATGCCAACCATCGGCAGCCCCATGTCGCTTGACTCTTTCAAGATGTCACCGGCCAAAAAACCCAATCCTCCCGAATATATCGGTACAGAATGATGCAATCCAAATTCTGCACAAAAATAAGCAATAGGCAGAGGTTCTTCTGCATAGATATTCGTATCGTTTATATACATGTTGAACATATCATAGACATAATGATATTCACGCATAAAATAGGTATCTGTAGTGATTTTATTGAATGCTTCCTGGGTCATAGAATTGAGCATTGCTATTGGATTGTGATTACTCTCCTTCCAAAGATAGGCATCAAGAAGCTTAAATAGGTTTTTACCCCGAGGATTCCATGTCCACCACAAATTTAAAGAGATCTCTTTAAGTCCGCTGATAGCCTCAGGAAGTATGGGGACTGCAACATTTACAGAGGGGTCTTTTCCGGTCACCACATCCTCCTGTTACAATTTTAGCACTATGCACTGCTCTGGATACCGGGCTGAGAAAAAAGCGCTATGCGCAATGTCAGCCCAACACTCGGTAAATTCTCCAGCCATCACCCCTGCTTTTAAAAGCATTTTCATATCTCAGAAGTGTTTTGGATGAATTCTTCAATGGCTTTCTCAACGGGTATCATATACATCAGTGCAGGACCACCATGCATGAGTACTGCCTGCATGGCAGATTCCAGTATTTCCTGTTTTGTTGCTCCTGCATCAATGGCATTTTTTACATGTAAAGCAATGCACCACTCACACTGTGCTGAGATAGAAAGTGCAACATTGATGAGTTCTCTGTGTTTGGCATCAAGAGAGCTTGAGTGTTCCGTAGCTTGCATGAACTTGTTAAATGCACCGATCTGCTCAGGCATGTCTTTTTGCAATGCACCTATGAGTTTTTTTATCTCTTTAAGTCTTTGGCTGTTTGTCTTCATGGTTAAACCTTTATTGCTGCATGTGA
>CAYXZY010000042.1:1484-7909 GCA_964469685.1 uncultured Sulfurovum sp.
TCTTTAAGTCTTTGGCTGTTTGTCTTCATGGTTAAACCTTTATTGCTGCATGTGACGAAGATGCATCTTATGATCTTCTACTGCATATTCTTGGATTTTGTTCCTTATCCATAGAACTCCCTCTCACACATCCCATGACAACAGATGCGCAAAATGGGCTTGGGTAGATGTCCAGTCTTTATTTTATAAGTAATCTGTTAACACATTATTAACCTTGATTATAAATATATTTACAGAAAAGAATATTACGGGATCTTGTAGCTGAATATCGATTATGAGACTTGGCTGTTACACGTTTTTCTACAGAAAGTGATGATGCATGATAGAGGATTGAAATGATGATGAAATTGCAATAAAAATGTGGTGGCGGACAAGGAGGGATTCGAACCCTCGGTACCCGTAAAGATACACGCCCTTAGCAGGGGCGCGGATTCAGCCAGCTCTCCCACTTGTCCAAGTATTTTGTGGGGCAGATTATAATGCAATTGGCTTAAATAAAAGCTTAAACAAACTCTTTTCGCACACTTTTAAAGCTTTTTAAATACAATACAATTTTTCCCGCTCTTTTTGGCTTCATACAGTGCCTTATCCGCGCGCTGGAGTACCGAATGCTGATCATCGGATTTCTCAAGCTTAGCCACACCAAAACTTGAGGTCAAGTGCTTGTGTCCGGTAAAAATATGCGCATCTATGAGGACTTTCAGGGCTTCTATTTTGGTGAGTGCATGATCGATGTCAGTATTTTTCAAGAGCAGCAAAAACTCTTCTCCTCCCCAACGGGAAAATATATCGTCAGCACGGATATTGTGCTGTACTATACTGGAAAACTCTTTGAGCACACTGTCACCTACCTGATGTCCATACGTATCGTTAATGAATTTAAAATCATCAAGGTCCATCACCACAATGATTGCCATTTCATTCTCTTTGATCAGCTTTTCCAGTTGTTGATTGAAATAACTCTTCTTATAGGCACCCGTCAGTGTATCTCGCCGCATCTTTTCTGAAAGTTTGGTCACTTTGGTCAGTGTAAAAAGTTTATGTATGGATTCAATCTCGGTTGCCTGCAAGATAAACGTATCATTGTTTATCGTAACGTACTCTTCTTTGCTGTTCACCTTTTCAAACAATGCATCGTAACTCTCAAGGGCAGGATCAAGATATTTGTAGATCTGCAGATGTTTTCTTCTCATATCTCTCATTCTTTTGACACCAAAGTATTGTTTGAACTGATCGTTCGAATACGTGATCTCGTCATAATTCGTCACAAAAAGCAGTGCATTTTGTTTGTCCAGTATCTTTTTAAGGGTATTGTTGATGAGGATGGATTCGTTGCTGTACTGAAGCAATTTTTGTTGTGATCGTGTGATGTCGGTGATATTGTGAAGAAGAACCAGCAGTGCGGAATCGTCATAATGTTCAACGGTTACGTTGACATAATAGTCGTTTTTATAGACCGATTCAAGCGCAAAACAAATGGCAGGATCATCCAGGATCTCTTTGATCTCCTTTTCAGAACCTACAAATTCAGGCAGGTGCTCCACTATCTCGTCGCCCTGAAGAGGCATTTTTTCGGTATATTTCTCAACACCGTCTGAAACACTCGATATTCTAAAATCTCTGTCCACAAGCATATATTCAACGATATTTTTTGAAAGTACCGCATTGAGTATGATCTGTATGTTTTTCATGGCAGCATCTTCTCCAGCAGTCTTGTAAAGAGCGCATCGACGTTCTGATCATCTTTGGCAGATGTAAAAAATGTATCTTTGTCCAATGCAATGTTCTCTATGGCCATTTTGCTGAGTTTGTCTGCTTTGTTGTAGGCTGTAACATACACGGCATTGGGGTTCTCTGTCAGAAATATATCTTTATGGTCCACAAGGTTCTCAATGGTTTCCCTGCGAGTTGCATCAGAGACCAGTATGGCCCCGCTGGCACCCCTGTAATATCCCAAAGATATTTTTTTACTTGGCGTAGACCCTTCAACATCCCAGATAATAAGCTCACACTCCACACCTTTGATCGTGCATAGTTTTTTAGATATCTTGACCCCGATCGTTGTGAGGTATTTATCATCGAATGCCCCGTCTACATATCTTCGTACCAAACTGGTCTTGCCAACGGAAAAGTCTCCAAGCAACAGTATTTTTTTCCTAATCATTCAGCATGCTCCCTAGTTTGTTTAGTATTTTTTCATCACTCAGTGTAAATCTTATCTTGATGCGTCTGGACTTTTCTTTGTCTTCGGACCCGTCTTCACGCACAACAGTCTGTGAGCTGCCATATGCTTCTGCGCCGATCAATGACTGCATATGATGCTGCTTCACAGTCTCCATGTTTTCCACAAGATGTTTGATGGACATGGCTCTTTGTTTGGAAAGAGCCAGATTGTCTTTTTCCGATCCGCTACTGTCAGAATGTCCTTCTATGATGATGCCATCAAGATACGCTGTATAGTCAGCCAGAACGCCCATGTATGTCTCAACTGTTTTTACGAACGAAAGTATAGCTTCTTTTTTGTGAACAACGCTTCCAGGCTCGAACAAACCGAGGTTCCTAAAGTCCAAAGCCTGCTCTTTGTTGTCATAATACACATTGTTTTTGAGTGCACTGTCTAAATGCGCTGCTATTTTCTTTTTGAGCTGCACTATCTCTTTATAAGCATTGTTGTTTTTCTGCAGCAGCATGATGTGGTGGCTTTTGTTTTTTACCAGACTTTTCAGATAAGCGTTATTGGCTTTGAGATCCTGTATCAGTCTTAGATTTTCTTTTGCAAGCGATGAGATATTGTGCTCCAGCTGTGACAGTCTTTTTTGCAATTGGGAAACATTGCGCTCATTGTTGTCTCTACTAAGATAGCGGATATCCAGATAGTGCATGGGAACCAAAAGATGGTCTTTGACCGGTTTGTCGCTATCTGCCTTGACGATATCAAGGATCTTGCTGATATCATCCATCTTCTCCACATAACCGTTGAGAACCAAAGCAGAGTCTTCCTGGGTGACGGCTATCTTATTTGCCGTTTTTTCATAGATCTTCGATTCCAGACTATACCGTTCATACCATCCACTGAGAAGATAGCCCGCATAGCCTAAAAGAAAAAGTCCCAATACAATCAATGTGATTTTTGCAGCATTGCTTTTCTTTTTCTGCGGCACATGCTCCTGCGCATTGAGAAATGCCGACATCTGTGATGAAAGCATGGCAACTTCCTGGGCACTGTCATCGCCTTGATATTCTTGAAAAAAGTGCGCATACTCTTTTAGCAGTGTGCCAAAGAAAGTATTGATCTTTTTGCGCAAAGTATGGTCAGGCTCGGAATCCAGGAATGCTACAATGAACACAGAACCGGCACTCTCTATATACAAGGTTGCATTTCCATAACTCAGAAGCTGCACTTCGTTGTTCGTATCATTGTTCTGCATCCAGTCATTAATGAAGTCTTTGATGGCTGACGCCATGGAAGCGACCATATGCGCATCATTGATCTTCTGGTCTTCAAGATACGCTTCTGCAATAAGTAGACTGGTCTCCTTATGTATTACAAACATGGACAAGATCTGCGCATCCCCGCTCTCCTCAAGCAGTAACTCTGTTTCACTCACTCCTTTGACTTTGGCTTTGACCTTACGCTTGATACGATCCAGCGAGAGACCATCTTCTATTTTTGTGTTAATGGTCTCCATCATCTCTTTAATGGCCTGCGTCACATACTTGGAGATCATGCCCCCCATAATCGGATAAAGCGCATCGATCATCACGTCTTTGTTGTCAGCGATCTCTTTGGCTATGGCAGGTGAGATCACACTTTGAAGTGACCGACTTAGGGACGCGGCATCATGCTTGGATGTTTTGCTGATAATGTCTGCCAGATAGCGAGAGAGGATCTCCTGGGTCTTAGCATCTTTGTTTTCAATACGTTCAAGCAATATCTTGTCAAAAAGCGGCGTAATACGCTCTATGATCGACTGCTCATCTTGAAACTTAAAGTCAAGAGAATCCAATGTTGATGCTAGTTGTTTTAGCTGTTTGAGTTCATCCGCAAGTAAAAGTTCTTTTAACTCATTGAACTCTGAAGTATTATTTTCCAGATTTTTTACCTTTGTTCATGGGGGTACTTTTTTCTTTATCGTGAATTTGCATTGCCACGTCTACAAGCATTTGTGCCATGGTGTCTCTGGAGAGTTTATCGTCCGAGAGCCTGCTGATCTTCTTCTCTATGGCAGATTGGAGTTCATGCTGCATTAAAGTCATCTCTGAAGATAGTTTTTCATTGTTATGTTCTATATTTTCTTTCAATATCTTTAGTTTCGTGAGGAACGCATCATCCTGAGCAGTCAGTTCATTTTGCAGATTCTTTTCAGTATCTCGGATGAGCTCTTTAAACTTTGATCTGTCCTTTTGGGTACCTTCTGAAAGATTGTCCAACTTCTCTTCCAGTACCTTGAGTGAATGCTCTGTTTTATGTTTGAGCTTATCATGTGCTTCATGCATGGCTTGTGTCAGATTTTCTTCAAGCGCATTCAGTTTTTCATGGATGTTTTCAAACTGTGATTCAAAATCTTTGATCTGGTTTCCGAAGATCAGGTCTCTTATCTTATCGACTTTGTTGGTGTTTTTATTTGACATAATTCCTCTTTGGTTTTGACATTTATAAAATAATACAAGGAAATCATCAATTGGGGTTTTTGAAGCATATCAATGCTGTCAGAAACGTGCAATCTGGCGATCTTAAAAAAAAGACCCATGACTTTCCGTCCTTATTTCACAACAAGTTTGGCTGAACATTACATATCCAATATTATAACACGCTTATGTCAAAAAATGTCAAAAACGGATCGCTGTCCATAAAAAAAGACCGATTGCGTACTAGAAACAGTAATTTTATAGTATGATTCTAAAAATGACCAAGGATAGACCGATGTTTCAAAAGCTTGCACCACTCATTGTTTTAGCGCTGTTTGTAGCGGGAATGTATTTTATGTTAAAAGGTATGGATAATGCAGTAGCCTTAGCCAAACCTGCAGCTAAGACCGCAACCCAGCCATAACCTTCAGTATCGCTTCGACCTTCTGCCTGGGATCCTTGTCTTTGTAGACAGGTCTTCCCACCACCGGAAAATCAACCCTTTCTTTTGCAGCCAGCTCCAAAGTAGCTACACGTTTCTGATCTCCAGCATCCTCACCAAATGGGCGAATACCCGGACAGAGCGTCAGAAAACTGTCTGACGTGGCCTCTTTGACGGCTCTGCTCTCAAAAGCAGAACACACCACACCGTCAAGACCGTTCTCATAAGACATTCTGGCAAATTCTTCAGCCTTGTCTTCAATGCTTTTTTCATACACTTTTTGAAAGTTCTCTTCATCAAAAGAGGTCAACGCGGTCACTGCCAAAACCAAGGGACGCTTCTCATACGCTGAGAGCCTCTGCATGACCGTTTTCATCGCCACAGTACCTGCACTGGCATGGATATTGAACATTTCAACACCCAGTTTGGCTATCTCTTCAGCTGCATCTGCCATCGTGTTGGGAATATCATAGAGTTTAAGGTCTAAAAAAATTTTAAATTCCGGATTGATAGCTTTCAGCGAGTCTATAAAGGCTTTGCCGTCACGAATGTATGTACGAAATCCCACTTTCAGCCAAACATCATAGGCCTTGATAGACTCAGCCAAGGCCAAATTTTCTTCTGCTGAGGGCAAATCCAGTGCAACACATAACTCCATTTACTAACCCTTTCACGGAAGTGATGACTTCAGTCTCACCTAAGTCTTTAGCAATTATACATACAAAATGCCATCAAACTTTTAGTGGGAGTAAACTCTCCACTTCCTTTATAATTATATTGGTATAATAATACCTTAAAACCAATAAACAAGGACTAAACACAATGTTTGGAAACAATTCAAAAAGATATGACGTTGCTCAAAGTGTTATGGACACATACAAATTTGCGAAGATCACCACTTCCAAAGGTGTTATCTGGGCTAGACTTTTCCCGGATGACGCACCCAATACCGTAGCCAATTTTGCACACCTGGCTGAAACAGGATTTTACAATGGACTGAAGTTTCACAGGGTGATCCCCGGGTTTATGGCACAAGGTGGTTGTCCACATTCTAAAGACAACCCTTCTATGGCCGGTACAGGTGGTCCGGGCTGGCAGATAGACTGTGAGACCGACACCAGCACACATCCACACAGACGCGGTACACTCTCCATGGCTCATGCAGGTCCAAACACAGGGGGAAGCCAGTTCTTCATCACCTTTGTTCCTACCCCTCACCTGGACGGCGTACACACTGTATTTGGTGCCATTGACGAAGATGATACAGAAAGTTTTATGGTACTCGACCAGATAGATCAGAATGATGAGATAGAATCTATCGAGATTGTAGCTTCTAAATAGATTTCTACGCGTA
>CAYXZY010000043.1:0-7833 GCA_964469685.1 uncultured Sulfurovum sp.
GTTTATATCCTTTGTACATCTTTATGAGATATCTCAGGTAGAAAAAAAACTTTTTCATTTTGATAAACTTTTTGAGTTCTTAGGAGCACAGTTTGGGGTCTTTGGGCCCATCAGTTTTGCTCTTTTACTTTATGCTTTTGCTGTGGTTAAAAAACAGTATAAAGATGATAATTTCATGATGTTTTTTTGGTTCTCTTTTGTCTTTCTTGCTGTGATATCACTTCAAGCATTTTTAGCACGTGCATTTGCAAACTGGGCTGCTCCCACTTATGTAGCTGGTTCTATTTTAGTAGCTTCTCTTCTCATACAGAAAAATCGCACCAAACTCCTGCAGTGGGCCATCAGTATCAATATCTTACTCATGGTTCTGATGTATCATTATGAACCTATCATGAAACTAGCAGGAGTCGAATTACAAAAAAAGAATGATCCCTTTGTTCGTATCAAAGGATGGAAAGAGTTCGGTAAAAAAATCACAAAGGTCTACGAACACTACCCTAATCATTTACTACTTGCAAACAGTAGAAAAGAGGTCAGTGAGTTGATCTACTATGTATATCCACATCCATTTAATACCAAGATATTCAACCCTCACAAACGTATGCAGAATTATTATCATCAGACCCAGGATCTAAATAATGATAGAGGTAAAAACTTCATCTATATCAGTAGATATAAATCCATTAAGAATATGTCAAAATACTTTGAAGAGATAGACTACATAAAACAAATCAAAATACCAATCCACAAAAATTTCTCTAGAGAGTATCATATCTTTGAACTAAAAAACTTCAAAGGATACTGATGCCAAGACTTAACTGGATATTTTTTCTCATATTCGGCTCTATTGGGCTACTCTTTTTTCTCTATCCCGAGTTTGATGTGGCTATCTCATCTGTTTTTTTCGAAGAGCGTTTTGATAAGGAATATTTACCCTACAAAATACTATATGAAGGAACTAAAATCATTTCATTCACCAGTGTACTATTGCTTCTTATTCTCATTACACTTAGTTTTTTTGGAAAGATATTTAAGAACCTTACAAGAAAAAATCTTTTTTTTCTACTCTTGGCTATTCTTCTAGGACCGGGGTTAGTGGTCAATGTCATTTTCAAGGACAATTGGGGACGTCCCAGACCTAAACAAATACAAGAGTTCAAAGGTAAAGCAACTCATATGCCACCTTTTGTGATCTCACAAGAATGTGATAAAAACTGTTCATTTGTCTGTGGGCATGCATCTATGGGTTATGTATTTGTTGCTTTGGCTTTTATTTACAGAAACAGACGAAAAGAGATCTTTTGGAGCTCTGTCGTTGCGGGCTCTCTCATCGGGCTAGGAAGGGTAGCGCAAGGAGGCCACTTTTTTAGTGACGTCATCTTCTCATTTTTCTTTACATATATAACAATAAGGGTTTTATATTTTGTAATGTATAGCAAAGAGGAGTACTCACCTACGACTGAAACCAAGGTATAAGTAAGAGCTCATTTTACCTCTCTTTCACCTTTATTGGCTAAAATACCTGTATGAGATTTTTATTATTTATCTGTGTATCGGTATCAGTATTTGCGATGGATCCTATGGAAGAGCTCTATTTGAAAAATGCATGCAACTCTTGCCATGGTATGTATGGTGAAGGGATGGGTGCCAGCCCCAGACTGCAGGGGGTACGTGAAGAATTACTCCTAAGACGCCTCAAAGACCTGCAGCAGGGTAAAACGCGTACAGCCTTTGGAAACATCATGATATCTTTTGCCAAAGCACTGGACGAGAACCAAACCATACAGATGGCAAAGTATCTTTCTAACCTTCAAACCAAAATAGATGATGACCGCTATGACATTGAGTATGAACCATCAGGAGATGGTGGCTCATAATTTTTCTATAAGCCGTACTGCTTCATAGGCATCTGCCTTGATAAAGTCTGCGTACTCTTCCAACTCTTCCTCGCCCATGTAGCCTGACAGCACACCAATGCCCCCTATATCCGCATCATAAGCTGCCAGCATATCGGCCTGGGTATCGCCCACCATATAGGCAACTCTGCCAAAACGATACTCCAATGCTTCCAGAGCTTTGCGGACAGGTTCGGGGTGAGGTTTGGGATGGTCCACATCATCACGCCCTATGAGTACGTCAAAGTACTGCATCAGACCAAAATGCTCAAGCAATTCACGTGAATACTGACTGGTCTTGGTGGTCACTACCCCAAGCCTTGCATAGATATGTGCAAATTCGATCGCTTCTTTGGCTCTGGGGAGCAGTACCGTCTTTTGGGTGTGTATGGTACGGTAGTGCTCTTTATATGCTTTGACATATCCCATTGCTTCAGCTTCATCTACACCAAGATTGACGAACATCACATCAAGAGGCAGACCTATCAGTGCTTTGATGGTCTCCTCTTGGGGTACTTCTACACCAAAAGAGCTGTATGCTTTGGCAAAACTTTCCAAAATAGCTTCTGTAGAATCAATGATCGTGCCATCCAGATCAAAGAGGATCACCTTGCCTCTTAGATCATCATTTTTGAGTGTATATATTGTATCTGCTGCCATAGTATCTGCCTCATTGTATAGAATCTTTTATTTGTAAACCATAGTTTTATTATTCGGCATCATACCCGTAAAAGATAAAACTTTATGACACTTACTTTATTTCAGAAGTATATTATGCTACAATTTATCAAGAAAAAGGAGCTTTTATGTCGTCAACACATTATAAAAAGTCTTTGGGTCTTCTGTTTTTACTTTTTTCTGCCGGTTTTGCTGTACTGTATCCGCTGAAACTACTTATCATGGGTGCATAGATGTCAAAGGCAAAACGTTACGCTCCGACAAACAGGCCAACACTCAATGCAAAAAAAGGGACACTGTTATACCTTTTTTTAATACCGCTTTTCCTTTCTGTTGTTTTGGCACTTTTCAACACAGACATCAAAGCTTTTTTGCTCAACGGCATAAGTTTTTTACTCTTTTTGTTTGTTGCCAGAATAGCCCAAAAAGGATTCATACAGGAAGCGCAATACCATAAAGACACCTTCAGCCAGGCACCAAAGATCCCCTACAAGATGATAGCAGGATATTTGCTGGCGGGTGCCACACTTTTCACTGCATACTTTGCGGGAGGACAAGATCTGGGAAAGTCTGCTTTTCTGGCTGTGATCGCCACGGTGGGCTACTACCTTTACTACGGTTTTGACCCCAAGTCCGACAAATTTAACAATCTGGGGGACATCTCGGCAGAGTTCGTACTGGACACCATAAAGGAAGCCAGAGAGAAGCTCGCTGACATCCAGGCAGATATGAACATGATAGATGATGAGGCACTCTATGACAAACTCAGCATCGCCGTTGCAAAATCCGAAGCGATCCTCCAAACCATCCAGGAAGACCCCAAAGATGTACGCGTTGCAAGGAAGTTCCTGACAGTCTACATCGACGGAGTAGCCAAGGTCACCAACGCTTATGCCAGTCTGGATGAAAGTCAGATCACCCCTGAGACAAAGTCAAAACTCCATGCCCTTATGGATGATGTCGAAGCACGTTTTGACAAAGAACTCAAAAGACTGAAAGAAAACAATGCCTTTGATCTGGATGTGCACATGGATGTACTCAAAGAACAGATCAAACACTAATACAGGAGGAAAAAAGAATGGAAGCAAAAACCAAAGAGATCATAGAAGTGGCCATAGAAGAAAAAAGCGAACAAGTGCCTGAGGTCATGCAGGAAGAGGTCACTGCCTTACAGGATGCGATCAATGAACTTGATATCACTGACCGAAAGTCCATCATCTATTTTGGGTCATCCGCCCAGGAGAAACTTGATGATATTTCCAACCGTATGATAGACGGTGTACAGAACAAAGATGTAGGTGCGGCAGGTGCAGCACTCAACGAGATGGTCGCTTCCATCCGCGGCTTTGATATGGATGAGTTCAATCCTAACAAAAAGCTCGCATGGTGGCAAAAGCTCTTTGGGGTGACCAAACCTTTGGTCAAATTCATCCAGGAGTATGAAGAAGTAAGAGACCAGATAGATACGATCTCTCATTCTCTGGAAAAACACAAAAGCCAGCTAATGACCGACATCGTCTCGCTGGACAAGCTTTATGATGCAAACCTTGACTACTTCAGAAATCTCGAACTGTATATCAAAGCAGGAGAACTTAAACTGGAGGAACTTGAAGAAAAAGTCATCCCCGAGTATGAAGAAAAAGTAAGACAAAGCAATGAGGATATGCTGGCTATTCAGGATATGAAAGAGATACGTGGTTTTAGGGATGAGCTGGAACGCCGCGTACATGACCTGAGACTCTCACGCCAGGTGACCATGCAGTCATTGCCTTCCATCAGGCTCATACAGGAGAATGACAAGTCTCTCATCTCCAAGATCACCTCTACACTGGTCAACACCGTTCCCTTATGGAGAAATCAGCTTGCCCAGACCGTGACGATCTTCAGGAGTCATGAGACAGCCAACGCGGTCAAAGATGCAGCCGATCTTACCAATGAACTGCTTGAGAAAAATGCAGAAGGTCTCAGAGAAGCCAATGCAGAAGTGCGCAGGCAGATGGAACGGGGCATCTTTGATATCGAAAGTATCAAAAAAGCCAATGAAACTTTCATTGCAACACTGAATGACTCATTGCGGATCGCAGATGAAGGCAAAGCTGCACGTGCCTCTGCACTTACGGAACTGCAAAAAACAGAAAAAGAACTCAAAGATGCGCTGCTTGCTGTCAAAGCAAAAGCAGAAGAAGTGCCTGAGCTTCCTGAAACATCCAAGGAGGCCTAGTCATGGGACTCTTTTCTTGGCTCTTTGGACAGTTCATTGACGTAATAGAGTGGACGGATGACTCACAGGACACTATGGTCTACCGTTTTAACAGACAGGGAAATGAGATAAAATACGGTGCCAAACTTACCGTACGCGAATCACAGATGGCTGTTTTTGTCAACGAAGGTGAAATAGCCGATATACTCGGCCCGGGTATCTACGAACTTGAAACGAACAATATTCCTATCCTCACCTCTTTACAGCACTGGGATCATGGATTTAACTCTCCGTTTAAGGCAGAGATCTACTTTTTGAACACCAAAAGATTTATAGACCTTAAGTGGGGCACAAAAAACCCTGTGATGGTACGTGACCCCGAATTTTCCATGGTACGCCTGCGTGCTTTTGGTACCTACGAGATACGTATCTCTGATCCTAAGAAGTTTCTTACTGAGATCGTAGGGACAGACGGACATTTTACAACCAGTGAAGTAGAGGCGCAGTTGACCAACCTTATCACCTCCAATTTTGCTACGATCATGGGAGCAGACGGCACGCCTGTACTTGATCTTGCTGCCAACTATGAAAAGCTTGGAGAATACATTACAGAACACATTGCACCCTCTTTTGAAGAGTATGGACTGGAGCTTACCAAAATGCTTGTAGAGAATATCTCTTTACCTGAAGAGGTTGAAAAGGCCATCGACACACGATCAAGCAGAGAGATCACAGGTGACCTTGACGCGCACATCAAATACCAAAGCGGGCAAGCACTCGGCAATGCAGAAGGGGCTGCTTCTGACATGGTCGGCATGGGAGCCGGTCTTGCCATGGGACAACAAATGGCCAACAGTATGAACCAACCCAAAGCCACAACGCCTCCTCCCCTTCCAAATCAGATCACACAATATTATGTAGCCAGCGAGGGTAAGGCAGAAGGGCCCTACTCTTTAGAACAAATAGAAAAAGAACTGCTTAGCGGGAACATCCATAACGATACACTCATTTGGACACAGGGCATGAAGGAGTGGCAAGAAGCATCAGCCATACTGTCCAGTCACTTTCCGCAGACACCTCCACCCTTAAACTAGACAGATGACATTTACGGCCATTAACTTTACATGCCCCTCCTGTGGGGCTCCCCAAAAGTTCTCTCCGGCTACAGGCAAGCTTACCTGTGAATTTTGCGGCACACAGACAGATATCAACATCTCTACGGATATCATCTATGAATACAACTTGAACGAAGCCCTGCTTACCCTCAATAAAAATCAAAACAAGGTCATAGAAAAGAAGATACGTTGTAAAAAATGTGGAGGAAGCTTTACACTTACGCCCTACTCCATTTCTTCCAATTGTCCTTACTGCGGTACGCCTGCCATTACGGATTTTATTAAAGAGATCACTCCAAAATCACTTTTGCCTTTTACACTTACACATTCACAGGCACAAGGTCTTTTTAAAAAATGGGTGGGTTCTCGCTGGTTTGCACCATCTGCCTTTAAAAAATACCTAGACGGCGACAATACGCTTACAGGGTATTATCTGCCCTATTGGACGTATGACAGTGACACGGTCTCACGCTATCGGGGTCTCAGGGGCGATATCTACTATGTCACCGTCACCAAGACCGTGGTACAAAACGGTAGGCGCAGACAAATACGCGTTCAAGAACCCCGCATCAACTGGACGCCGGCTTCAGGTACGGTCTATGTCAGCTTTGATGATGTTGCCATTGGCGCATCCAAGACCATCTCGCGTGCCATACTCGACTCACTGGAACCCTGGGATACTTCAAAACTTGTAGGCTTTGATAAAAAGTACCTATCCGGCTTTGAAGCAGAAGAATATACCATAGGTCTTGACAATGGTTATGAGTTTGCCAAAGCCAAGATGGCCTACAAGATAGAACAGAACATACGTCATGATATAGGCGGGGACAAACAACAGATCCAATCGGTACAAACCCAATACAACAACACCACCTATAAGAACGTTCTTTTCCCGGTATGGAGCGCATCATTTCAATGGAAAGACAAGCAGTATCACTACGCCATCAATGCGCAAACAGGCAAAGTCGTAGGCGAAAGGCCTTACTCGGTATTTAAGATAGTATTTGCTGTGATATTTGTTGTTTCAGTGATTGGAGGATTGCTCTACCTCGACAAAGAAGGCATATTTCAGGAGCTTCTTTATCGTTCAGGCTTGCTGGGCATGTACCATTGAGTCATGCAAGTACGGAACTTATTATTCCTGTGCTGCCGTTTTCACGGATGAAAGTGCATTCTGGCTGACTTCTTTTATCTCTTCTTTGGCATTATCCAGAAGTGTATCTACTTTGGAGTTTTCTTTAGGTGTCACACTTTCCAAAAGTGTATCTACAGGAGAAACCGTCTCAGGTTCTTTAGGTGTCGGGAGCACTTCAGTCGGGGCTTCTTTCTGAGGTTCTACCACAGTTTCACTGATCGGGTTTGGCGTAGGAACACTGACAGGTGTGTCTTCTTTTGCAGGCTCTTTTGGCGATTCCGGTTCTGCTTTGATTGCTTCTGACGGCTCTGCTGCGGCCTTTTCCTGTTTACTTTTCAGGTCTTCAAGCGCATCATTGGCATCAAAAAGGGCATCGTCAAGTGTTTTAACCCTTTCAACATTGGCGCCATGTTCATACACAAGCTCGCCACCATCTTTACCTTGAATAAATGTCATAAAGATAAATCCGATCAATGCCAGGAAAAATAACAGTCTAAAGAAGGCATTGCCTGTCATAGCAAGAAGCTTAAAGAACAACAACACGCCCGATGCCAACATCAGGTAGGTACCTAAAAGTTTATGTTCTTTCAGCTCTTCCTGTCCTTCAGGTGAGAGGAGATCAAAACTCTCTTTGCCATCGACAAGACCGGTAAAGTATGCACCTATCAGTACCAAAACCGTAAGTACTATCAGGATAAATGAAAAACCGCCCACTGACTTTTTACGCGCAAAAAGGTTATAAAATTCAATAAGAAGTATGATCACAGGCAACGCGATCGCAAAGTGATCAACCGCCGGGTGGATCAATAC
>CAYXZY010000044.1:0-5383 GCA_964469685.1 uncultured Sulfurovum sp.
GCCAAACAGGTGGTCGTGGCATCAGGAGGACTCAGTTTCCCCAAGATCGGTGCAAGCCCCATTGGGTATGAGATCGCTGAATTTTTTGGTCACAGCATCGTTAAAACAGCACCTGCACTGGTGGGATTTACGGTGCAACCTGAACAGTTTTTTTTCAAAGAACTCTCCGGGGCTTCATGTGAGGTGAGGATAAAAGTACAGAACAAAGTCTGTGAAGGTTCTCTGCTTTTTGCCCATAGGGGACTTAGTGGCCCGTCGGTGCTTGATGCCTCGTTGTACTGGGAGAAAGGCAAGATAGAGATAGACTTTCTTCCGGACTTTTCCTGGAAGGCGGCCAAAGGCTCCAAAAAGCACATAAGTTCTCTGCTCCCGCTACCCAAACGCATCACTAAGGCATTTTTGGTACAATTAGAGCTTAAAGATAAACCCTTTTTTACATTGACCGCTGAAGAATTGGACAAGATTCAGTCGTTGAACCATTATAGCTTCGCGCCTGCAGGTACCTTTGGGTATGCAAAAGCAGAAGTGACAAAAGGTGGAGTCTCTACCGATGAGATAGATGCAAAAACCATGATGAGTAAAAAAGAAGACGGGTTATACTTTGTAGGGGAAGTGGTTGATGTGACTGGACAACTAGGGGGCTACAACTTCCAGTGGGCCTTTTCATCTGCGTATATGTGTTACAAAAATATTAAAGGAAAAATATGAAGATCAAAATCATGATGGCGCTTGCCTTCGCACTGCTTTTGAGCGGTTGTGGAGATTTGGCCGGCCCAGATAAAGAGGGCTGGAAATGGTCTCAAAAAAAAGATTTTTTGGAGATTCTTGAAAAAGATAAATATATGTCTATCTGTGACCAGCAGGCATTGTATGAAAAGGTAAAATCAAGCAAAGATTCAAGACTCATGTCAAAGCTTTTGGTGAACTATACGAAAAATCTTGCTAACGGGTGTATAGACCTTCCTAGCTTTAAAGCCTCACAACGTGCAAAAAGAGCCAATGAAATAGACACTTACTATGCCACCTACCAGGACAAGGTAAAAGCATCAGATATCATGATGAAATTAAGAGCAGGGCAGACCATAGAGCAGATATTGCAGCCTTATGTACCCAAAACACCACAGTTTAAAGCACTGATTGACAAATACAAAACTTTAAAAACCTCTAAAGATGCCAACATTACTGAGGCGCAGCTGAAAAAGATCCGCCTCAACATTGAGCGTACAAAAATCATGAAACAAAATCTGGGTGAGAATTATGCATTGGTAAATATACCTGAGTTTAGGGTACGTGTGGTGGAAAAAGGCAAAACGGTCATGAATTTCCCGGTCATCGTCGGTAAAGCACATATGCAAACGCCTGTTTTCTCTGAAAGAATGCAATACGTACAGATCAATCCTCAGTGGAATGTACCGGATTCTATCATGAGAAAATCGTATATACCCAAAATTAAAAGAAATCCGGGATGGGTAAAAGCCAAAGGGATGCAGCTGCATAAAGATTCGTATGATCTGCGCTCACCTCAGGTAAACCCTGCAACAGTGGACTGGTCAAAGTATCCAAAAGATGAGAAGGGGTATATCCCTTACAAGCTTGTGCAGGTTCCCTCACTTAAAAATGGCCTGGGTCGTGTGAAGTTCATCTTCCCCAACAGTCATGCAGTGTATATGCACGATACCCAGTCCAAGCCACTCTTTAAGAGAAAAGTACGGACATTCTCCCATGGGTGTATCAGGCTGGCAAAACCAAAAGAGCTGCTGAACCATATTACCACGAACTACACATCCAAGACACTGCCTACGGTACATGACTGGTATGATTCCATGAAGACCAAGCACCTCATGCTCGATAAAAATCTTCAGGTACACACAGCCTACCTGACAGCTTACGTAGATGAAACAGGTGCATTGAAGCTTTTCCCGGATGTGTACGGATATGACAAATCCCAAAAGCTGACTTTCAACTAAGACCTGTAAAGTGAGGAAAATACTCTTTTCTTCACTTTCACTCTTTGTGTATCTCCTGCTTATCTTTGCACTTGTACTCTATATTTTGGAAAAAGGTGATGTGATACAAGAAGATGAGAGGCCACCGGTAAAGCAGACCTCCAAGACAAAAGTACAGACCCCGTCTTTGCCGGAAGTACCCAAGGAGAAAGATTTGACAGATGTAGATTTTGATGCACGCCTTGCAGAACTGAATGCCACAGTCGGTGACCCGATCTATATCCGTATCTTTAAAAAAGAATCTATGCTTGAAGTATGGATCAAGCCCGAACATGAGTATCTGCTCTTCAAAAAATACCCTGTTTGTGCCTATTCGGGTCACTTGGGACCCAAGCTCAAAGAGGGTGACAAGCAGGCGCCTGAAGGATTTTATGAAGTCAAAGCCAATCAGCTCAATCCAAACAGCAGCTATCACCTCTCTTTTAATCTAGGGTTCCCCAACCAATATGACAGAGCACACAAACGAACAGGCTCATACCTGATGGTGCACGGCGAATGTGTCTCCATAGGATGTTACGCAATGACAAATCCGAAGATAGAAGAGATCTATAGGCTTGTAGAAGAGGCACTAAAGCATGGACAGTCATCGGTTCCTGTACATGCATTTCCTTTTTATATGACAGAAGAGAACATGCATCAGTTTGAAAACAATGAATGGTATGACTTCTGGATGAATTTAAAAGAAGGCTATGACTATTTTGAGGCAGAGAGACTTCCTCCGGAGATCAAAGTAGAAAACAACAGCTACACCATACATGAAGCAAACCCATAGTAAAATATTCGCATTAAAACAAATGGTAAAAAATGGCATCTAAAGACGTAAGTTATAAAAATCACACTTTCAAACTCTCCTATGAGTTGGTCAATCCTGCACAGGAAAAAGTACTGCTTGTACTGCATGGATGGGGAAGCAACAAAGAGATCATGAAACAGGCCTTTGGGAAGACGCTTCCCCAGTACAAACATATCTATCTGGACATGCCCGGGTTTGGCAAATCTAGCAATGACATGGTACTGACCACGGAAGATTACGGGCATATCGTAGGGCTGTTTTTAGACGCTTTAGCTGTCACACCTAAGATCGCTATGGGACACTCATTTGGCGGCAAGGTTGCTACACTGCTTCACACGCCTTGCCTTGTGCTTCTCTCAAGTGCCGGTGTGGTCACGGTCAAACCATGGTCTATCAGGGTCAAGATAGCTACGTTCAAACTCTTAAAGCCACTGGGTATGAAAAAGATACGTGAACTTTTTGTAGCACCCGATGCACAGGGGATGAGCCATGAGATGTACGAGACCTTCAAAAACGTAGTCGATGAAGACTTCGAGGCATCTTTTGCAGCATCTAAAAGCAAGGCGCTGTGCTTTTGGGGCAAAGAAGATACAGCAACACCGCTTTACACAGGGGAGAAGATAGCAGGACTCATACAGAACGCTGCGTTTTACCCACTCGATGGAGATCACTTTTTCTTTTTACAGCACAAAGACTTTATCGCGCAAACCATTACAGCACAATGTGAGGACAGCTAATGTTACAACTACTCAATACACTCTTTTACCTGCTTTTTATCCTGGCAATGGGATACTACTTCATCACCAACCTGCAATGGTACGGCTATAAACTCAACAGGGTACTTTTTCACCATACGAAGCCATGGTGGCATGTGGTCTATTTCCTCATACCTTTTGCACTGTATGCCTTTGTGGAGGGTGTGAGTGACTATGGGTTTGTCGTGGTGATCGCTTATCTGGGGTTACTCTACCAATGGTATAGAGGGCTTGACAAGCCACTGGTGTTTACCGGGCGCGTCAAGCGTTTCTTTGCGGCAATGTTGCTGTTCGCGATATTTATCTCAGTGGTGTTTAAACATTTTGCTGTGATCTTGCCACTCTTTTTGGCCTACTTTGTCTCTTTGCTCATAGAAAAAATGCTCTTTAACGGTTTCAAGGTCAAAGCACAGAAAAAAATAGACGCTATGGAGGGGATGAAGGTCGTAGGTATCACTGCTAGTTATGGAAAGACCAGTATCAAAAACTATATCACCCATCTTCTCAAAGCAAAGTACAAGACCTACGGCACACCACGCTCGGTCAATACACTGGGTGGGGTGATGATCGATATCAACAATGACCTGCCTGAAGATACGGAAGTCTATGTCGTGGAGATGGGTGCAAGGGGTGAAGGCGACATTGCGGAGATCTCAACTTTTGTCAACCCGCAGTATGTGGTCGTAGGCAAGATAGGCCCGGCGCATATCGAGTACTTTAAAACACTGGAAAACATCCGCAATACCAAAATGGAGATACTCCAAAGCGCCAGACTGAAAAAAGCATGGGTGCATGAAAGTGCGATGGTGAAGCCTGAAGCGAACATTCACACCTTTGGCACAAAAGAAAACCTCGACATACGTGACAATGCTCCTGCACCCGAGTATATCATAGAAGATGTAGAAGCGACACTTGATCATACTGCTTTTACATTGAACGGGGTACGCTACACGGCAAGCATCTTAGGGGCATTTAATGCCATGAACCTCGCTGCTGCAGTACTTGTCGCTAAAGAGCTGGGACTCACAGATGAGCAGATACAAACACAGCTCTCTACCCTAGAGCCAGTACCACACAGACTGCAACGTATAGATGCCGGTGGTAAAGTCATTCTTGATGACTCTTTTAATGGCAATATAGACGGAATGATGGCTGCGTTTGATCTGGCAACTACCTATGAGGGGCGCAAAGTGGTCATTACTCCTGGACTTGTAGAAGTGGACGATGCGCTGAATATACAAGTAGCCAAGCGTGCCAATGAGGTCTTTGATCTTGTGGTGGTCACGGGTGATCTGAACTATGGTATCTTCAAGGATCATGTAGAAGCAGACAAGCTCGTGAAACTTGCAAGCAAGGCAGAGATGGAAAAGATGCTTGTGGAGCAGACCAAAGTGGGTGATCTCATTATCTTCGCCAACGATGCACCTAGTTTTGTGTAACTAGTGTAGGGTCGATTTTATCGACCCTACGGGAATTTTAGAGCAATCCTAATCTCTTTGCATTCTTTTCAAAAACAGTTCATGGTGGGGACTTTTAAGCAAGATGCCTTTGATACCGTAGCGTTCCTGCACGTTTAGCGTAAATCCCTCTTTGAGTGTTTCATGAATGCGTTTGCTCACCCAGGTATGTATGTTCTGTCTACATGCCATTTTGGTGGACATGAGCATAGGCGCAGAGATGTTGGCGTCTGTGTGTTTGACAAGTGTACCACCTATGCGGTTGCAGGCATCAAAACCCGAAAGCTTCATCTTGTCCATATCGAGGTCCAGTATGGCTCTGGCTTTGCGTACTTCCATACCGTCAAGCGCACGTAGGTGCCAGGCACCATT
>CAYXZY010000044.1:5483-7824 GCA_964469685.1 uncultured Sulfurovum sp.
CATTGAAGTTCTTTGTAGAGATATCTGCTATACACAGTGTTGTCAATGCAGCCAAGACCAGGCTACTTTTCTTAAGCATGAAACACTTCCTTCTAAAAATTTTTGGGTAGTATAATATAGATTGAACAATGGAGTATAAATGAGAGTATTTTTTATCGTTTTATTGGTCTTTACAACACTGTTTGGTTCTGAGATCAGGCTCACTCAGAAACAGGCCGAGTATATCGCCAAAAAAGTATGGCAAAATGAAGGCGCTGGTAAAGACAAGTATCTTATCTGGTGGAACAAAGGTGAGGATTTTGCTTCCTTGGGCATAGGGCATGCCATCTGGTTCCCCAAAGGACATACGGAGCGATTTAGAGAAGTCTTTCCCATGATGGTAGCGTTCATGCAGAAAAAGGGTGTAGCGATGCCCTCGTGGGTCACACCCCAGAGTGACTTCCCATGGCAGACGAAAGAAGCATTTTTTACAGCCAAAAAGGCCAAAACACCCCAATACATGGAGCTTTTTCATTTTCTCAAAAGAACCTTTGGGTACCAAGCACAGTTCATGGCAGAACGCCTAAGCAATGCACTCCCCCAAATGCTTGAGAGCATAGAAGATGCACAGAAAAAGAAGGTCATCACCAGACGCTTTAACGAAGTCATGCATCACAAAGACGGATCAGTGAATGAAAGAGGATTGTATGTACTTTTGGACTATACGAACTTCAAAGGTGAGGGCACACTGAAGAGTGAACGCTACAAAGGACAAGGGTGGGGACTGCTGCAGGTGCTGTGGCATATGGACGATACGGAGCCCAACAAACCCAAAGCCTTCGCCCGGTCCGCTTCACGTATGTTGGACAGACGCATAAAGAACTCGCCCCCTGCGCGCGGTGAAGAACGCTGGCGAAAAGGCTGGAACGTAAGACTGGATACCTACTGGAAGTAGCTAGAGGCTTAGTTTCTTCTTTTTAAATTTGTGTAGCGATTTCATGGCTTCATGTTTCAACATCTCTTGTGATCGCATGGTTTTATCCAGCAGGGTTTTTTCAAGTTCTTTTCTGTCAGAAATGTTTTTTTTATTCTCTTTGAAGTAGTTGTGAAGCAGTGTTTTTTGGTTGACGGTATCGTTGAAGTCTCCCAGCAAGGTCTGTAGTCGTTTGCCTTTTTCAATCATCTTTGCTATCTTCTCATCTCCAAAAATATGTTGAAACTCTTCAAGCAGATAACGAAACTTTTTAAAGCCAATACGGATCTTGTGCAGCTTTTCTATACTGAAGTTTTTTTCTAAAGCGTCTATCTTTTTTATCAGCTTTCTGTGCAGCTTCTGCAAGACCTTCCTGGCTACCTCTTCTATGCTTCCTGTACTGTTTTGTGCATTCACAAGTGTCTGGTCTTTTAGCATGCTTTGGTACTGTTGAAAAAAGTGTTCAAAGGTATCACTTTTTAGCATCTCAACGATCTTGAGGTGTTGGTCTTTTTGCTGCTGTTGGATGTCTTCCTGGATGAATGCATGTCCTTCACTGAGTGGTTCGAGACGTTCCTTGATGACATCGAGGTCTCGTTTTTGGTTGGTGAGGCTTGCAAAGGCCGATAGGTTTTTGTAGATATATGTATACTGCTCTTGTGTAATCAGAAAGGCAAACTCTTTGAGGAACGCTCTGGACTTTCGTATGTTGACCCTAAACTGGTGCAAGTCCTCTTCTCCATCATACAGGATCACACGGTCTTTATAGTAGCGTATATAGAGTGAAAATTTAAACAAGATCACCCGCAGTGCATCAATGGGTGAGAGCTCAGGGATGAAATAGCTGTCAAGTGTCTGGGTATCCATCGCTTCAAGTTTTGAGAAGACAGCGTCTAGGTCATAAGGCTCAGATGGTTTTCCGTGCAGTGTGATGTTCTTGTTCTTATAGGACTCATCATAGGTAACCTCTTTGCGTACATGCAGCTGAAGGCGTTGAGGGAGGACAAAGTCTTTACACTGCTGCATATTTTCAAACTCAATCTCAAGTATAAAAAGCCCTTTGAGATCTTCTTCGAACACATCTATAGAATACGCCTTGCCTTCATACTCAAACATATAACGGGTTTTGTGTATGGGGTTTTTGATATGTTTTGCATAGTTTTTGTGAAATTTCTTTTCACTGATCTGCACTTCATCTTCCTCTCTGGAAGCACCCGTACCACGCTTGACAGTTTTAAAGTACCTGTCATCCATCTGTCTATAGCGTACACCCTTATTTGGTGTGATGGTCGTATAGTACTGCATGATCTTGTGCCCTTGGAGGCCATAGGCATCTATTAGCTTCAGGATGGATGCGCTGAGAAGGTATTTTCTTTCTATTTCTTTCAT
>CAYXZY010000045.1:0-7816 GCA_964469685.1 uncultured Sulfurovum sp.
CAAATACTCCAGCATCAAAGTAGGACAGCCCACCGAAGTCCTCATGATAGAAAAAGGTGACAGCCTGCCTGATGACCACTACCTCATAGGAGCAGCGAACAACCTGCTGGTCTCCCCTGCACCTCCGCCACTGATGATGCTCTCCAAGGACTTTGCCTACATCTCACAAGAGAACGGCATGCTCGAGATCGGTGCGGCCATGCCTACGGGGCGCATGGTCTCTTACGCAAGGAAACACGACATCGCCGGGTTTGAGTTTTGTGCCAAACTTCCCGGAACGCTGGGAGGGATGCTTGCCATGAATGCAGGGGTCAAAGAGTATGAAGTGTTCAACATACTGCACAGCATACAGATCAATGGCACGTGGGTGCCCGCAGCGCAGATCGAGCATGGCTACAGGTTCGCCAAACTCCAGGGCATCGCCACCGCAGCACGCTTTGAGATACACAAAGGCTTTAGCCAGACACTGCTGGATACCCTGCTAACCCTTCGCTCCAACCAGCCCCATGACCCTTCAGCAGGATCGGCATTTAAAAACCCGCCGGGAGACTACGCCGGCAGACTCATAGAAGCGGTGGGACTCAAAGGGTATCAAAAGGGAGACATGCAGTGGAGCGATGTCCATGCAAATTTTTTGGTCAATCGTGGAAACGGGACATTTGAAGATGCAAGATTTCTCATAGAACTTGCCAAAGAAAAGATCTTTGACAAGTTCCAGATCCTGCTTAAAGAAGAGGTGAAGATCCTCTAAGCGGATTATCTGCTTTGAAAAAGGGGTTTTGTATCTCCGTTGGAAATAGCACGTTGCTCAGATCTGCTGATACACCTGACACATCTGATGTAATTTGTCTCTTTTTTATACCTTTTGTACTGATAGGCATCCATAGGGAACACCGCATAATATCTTACATCGGTGGTTGGGGTGGATGACCAGAAGTCATTGTCTCTATAGTATGAAAAAACCTGTCCTGTTTTTCTGTGTACATGTACCAGTTCATCTGAAGTAGGCAGTCTCCAGTCAGTGTACCCTGCATAATTCAGTCTGCGACAGTAGTTCATCGCATGATTCCACGTCCCTGCTTTGCCTACGGAATGGTTACGCTTATACGCACCGTCCTCAGCATCTACATACGCCTGATCCTGCCACATGAGCAGTGCGTCTTTTTCAATATAAATCTTATTTTCTTTACATATTTTATTTGGTATTTCTGCTACATCAGAGAGATTTGGGTTTACATTTCCCCCAGCCATCAGAAACACTGTAGACAAAAATATCCATACAGAAACCATAGATTTTTTCATTCTTTACTCCTTCAAAGTCCAATATTATTCAATATGATAATATAACCTTTATCAAAATAAGCTAAAAATCTATGATAATCCAAAATTATGCATGAATCTCTATGGGCACACCGTTCTCTACCGCTCTCCAAAGTGAATCCATCGCACGGTTTGGTACGGCCATACATCCCTCCGTCCAATCTCTAGAAAGCGTATATTCGTCTCCGCGTCCGTCTGCATTCCATTTGGGCTGCCCGTGTATGGTGATGTACCCTCCCGGGTTCACACCTCTGGCTTTGGCCTTTGTCAGGTCTTCCGCATTCGGGTAAGAGATCATCAACGATTTGTAAAGTCTGTTGTCACACTTTTTTCGTACGATCTTATAGCTGCCCTCAGGTGTTCTGTAGTCACCTGCTTTGACCTTGTCTCCACCATTGGCACCGCCTTTGGCGCCCAGAGACATCCTGAAGGTATCTACCAATTTACCGTTTCGGTAGGTCATCAGTTTTCGTTTGCCTTTGTAGACCACGATCTTGTCTATTTTCTCACTTGGTACAATTTCTGCACCGCGAGAGAGCTCGTTGATACACTCTTTTGTAGCGTATGGTGTTTTGTCGTTTGTGCCATAGGCAACAGGTTCTTTTTTACATCCTGTCATCAATAATGTAATGACGATACCAAGCAGTGCCAATTTTGTTTTCATGTTAACCCCAGTCTTCATTTTTATGTTTTGATTTGTGTTTGTCTTTTTTGTAAGACGTGCCATTTTTTAATTTTTGTAAACGGTTCAGGTTGCTCATCTCGGCTTCGCGAATGTCATCGAACTTTTTATCATCAAAAACTTCCGCTTTGCAGGTTTGCTGGTACAGTCTGTCTACATACGCTTTGAGCTGCTGATGATACTCCGAATCAAGATGTATGCCTTCTCTGTCATCAAACTTTTTCTTAAGTTGTTCGAATTTTACCATAAAAACCGATGACGTTATCTTAGTGTCACGCAACATGCGAAAAAGATTTTTAGAGATCTTCTCCAGTTCGGAGATATACTTTTGTCTGTTGAATTTATCTATCTGCTTTTGTGTATAGGCCATGGTATTCCTTTAACGTATGACAATGGGTACACCTTCACGCACGGCATACCAGAGTTCTTTCATGGCATCATTGGTGACTGCGACGCAGCCCTGAGTCCAATCTTTTTGAAGCGTATAGCTGTCTTGTTTGCCATCTGCATTCCACTTTGGCTGCGCATGGATGGTAATATCTCCGCCCGGGTTCACCCCTTTGCTCTTGGCTCTTTGGATGTCTGATGGCCTGGGGTAAGAGATACACAAAGAACGGTAGTACTTGGGAGAACAAAGTTTTCTATGGATGAAGAATTCTCCCTCAGGTGTACGGTTGTCCCCTTTTTGCTGCTTGTCGCCTACAGGGTTCTTACCCAAAGAAACAGGGATGGTACGTACTATTTTCCCATCTTTATACAGATACATCTTTCTGTCTTTTTTCACCACTTCTATACGGTCTATGCCCCCGTCTTGCTCATAGTCTGTTGCCTCAAGGAGTTCTTCCTTGCACTCGTCCAGACTGTACCTGTCTTTGGGAACATCAGGTTCACATGCGGTAAAAAAAAGGGATGCGGACAAAAGAAGAAAAAAATGTTTCATGGATAAAAAGTCTGACATAGTGTGATTGTAGCAAAACTATTGTAAAAAATGAGATACGGGGAAATGACTCAAAACCTGTATGGTTTTGAGTGAAGTACTACTGGGCTGCTTTCGCCGCTGCGATAGCCTCTTCGTAGTCAGGCTCTTGTGTGATTTCAGGTACAACTTGTTTGTAGGTTACTTTTCCGTCTTTACCGATGACAAAGATAACTCTTGCTGTCACACCTGCCAAAGGACCGTCTGCAAGAAGCACACCATATGCATTGGCAAAATCTTTGTTTCTGAAGTCTGAACATACTTTAATGTTCTCAATCCCTGCTGCACCACACCATCTTGCTGCTGCAAAAGGAAGGTCCATAGAAACAGTGATGACTTCTACGCCGTCAAGATTTGCAGCTTCCTGGTTAAATCTTCTTGTTTCTGCATCACATACACCTGTGTCAAGTGAAGGAACGGCGATGACCAATTGTACTTTGCCTTCTCCGCCGATCTGCTCGTCCTGAAGCATTGGGTCACAGTTTACTACTGTCACTACCGGAGCTGTGTCTCCTACGTTTACTTCATTTCCGCCAAGATTACATACGATGTCATTTTTAAATGTTACTGTTGCCATGTTAAGAATTCCTTTAATTTTTTGTACCGCATTATGACTTAAATAAGATAAAACGTATCTTATTTAAATCTTTTGTATGTATTACATACCCGGAATACGAGGAATGTTACCCAGTTTGGATTGACGGCAGTACCATCCCCATCCCTTTTTCATCCAGTGACCCACCAGAGGCATAGGGATCATCTTCGCAGAGCTGTCACTTCTGTAGACAAACGCTGCACCGTTTCCTGTATCCATCACACACAGAATGTTGAGATGCTCCATATAACTTTTTTTAGAGTCAATGCCCTGCATACGGTTAAAGATGTTATAGGCAACATTTTTAGCCATCACTTCGGCCACATGCCCCTGCTTGGCTCTCCACTCAGGGCCCATCAGTGATGCAGAGTCACCAATGGCATAAATGCCTTCAAACCCTTCGATCTCATTGTATGCATTGGTGATGACAAAACCGGCATCACTCAAAGGAAGTCCGGAAGATGCAAGAATGCCGTGCCCCGTACCTGCAGAAATGAACATGGTCAAATCTGATACTATTTTTGTGCCGTTTTCAAATTCAATGCCGTCTTCTACAAAAGCAGTGATCTTCGATCCGACCTGCTTGTGAATATGTGTCATTTTAAACATTTTATCCATCATGACAAGGGCTTTTTCACCCATTTTCTGCCCGGGTTTCTCCATCGGGGCAAAAAAGGTGAGTTCAAACTGCTCTCTTATGCCTTTTTTCTTCAGGTAGGTGTCCACATTGAACAGTACCTCAAATGCTGGGCCTCCACGTACAGCGGAGGAGTCTTGCGCGTTTCCTCCAAAGCCCATTGCAATTTTCCCGGGACCTTTTCTTACAAGGGCATCAAGCTTTTCATGCAACTGTGTAGCCTCTTCCGGCTTCCCGCAGATAGAAAGTGTATGCTCCATGCCCTTGTGCTGCATTTTGTCCTGTCCAAGTGCCACCACTATGTAGCTATAGTCATCCAGAACACGTCCGCTTTGCAGCGTCACTTTTTTTGCATTGGCCTCAAATGCCGTCACAGGATCCACGATAAGTGTAAACCCATGATTTTTTGCCAGCTTTTCCAAAGGGATCGACACGTCTTCTCTTGTGGCTTCTCCGGTCGGTATCCAGATCGATGTGGGATAAATGTAAAAATAGTCTCTATCACTGACAAGTGTGACGTCCAGATCTTGCTTTCTAAGGTAGATGGCAGCTTCAACACCGGCAAAACCGCCACCCAATACCAATACTTTTTCCATCTGCTGCTCCTAATATTTTATGATGCCTGTTGTCTCATGGCCTGCCAGTCTGTCTGGCACCGATGCCTGTGAAGCGACAATACCGTATATCGCCCCTATCAGCAATCCGCTCAGAATGACTACCCAGACCGTTAAGCGCTTCTGGGCGCTCTCTTTCCCCTCATAGTCCTCTATGGTTTCCAAGGTTGGCTCTGTCATCATTCGACCCTATTTTTTGATGAGATCTGCTCTTGGGTACATAAATACCGCTTGGCGTTCAATAATGATCTTCTCTTTGTCGTCAACCGCATATGCCACGATCTTCACCGGTATTGGTGTATCTTTATGTGTGTTGGTACTCAAGGCTTCAGTTGCTTCAAGCACAACGACTTTCTTTTTCTTCTGCCCTGCTCCGATCTTGAACGGTTCGGCAGGTCTTACGATCTTGATCTTATCGTTTCCTACAATATCAAAGTAGTAGGTATGTTCTTTTCTGTCTGTGTTGGAGAACATAAAGATGTAGTCATTTTGTACCGTACCGTTGTTCAACACCTTGTAAAGCCTAGGTGATTTATTGATATCCAGCAGCATATGCTCTTTTTTGCTTCCCATGACAAAAAGTGCCACAAGCACGATGGCCAAGACAGTAAAGTAAGCGATGACCTTACCCCTTAGGTAGTTGGTTTTACCTTCATGTCTCAATGTCTCTTTTTCAGAGGACCACTGTACCAGTGATGGTTTGCCAAGCGCACCCATGACCGAAGTACAGGCATCTACACACTCCAGACAGTTGATACACTCAAGCTGCAAACCTTTCCTGATGTCAATATGCGTAGGACATACCGTTACACAGGATTCACAGGTGTTACACTCAGCCGTACTGTCCACCTTCAGCAACTCTTTATGGTTGGTGAACTTTTTTTCTCTCTCGTATCCATGACCTTCGTAAATTTCTCCACCACGAATCGGGTCATACACTGCCATGATCGTGTCGTCATCATACAGTACAGACTGTACACGGCTGTAAGGACAGATATATACACAAAAATTTTCTTTGATGAACACAACATCCAGTATAAGAAAGAGTGCTATACCCACAAACATCCCTAACAAAACCTTATGCTCAGCCGGGTTTGCCAAGTACGCAAAGAAATCTTCCGGCGGCACAAAGAACCATAGAAAGTTTGCAGATGCAATAAAGGCAAGCAATGACCAGAGCAAGATTGCGATCACCTTTTTAACCTTGTTTTCCATTTTGGACATATCCGGTTCTTTTTGCTTGTTTTTGATTTTCTTGCGAAGCCCCAGAAGTTTTGTCTCAATACCGTCTCTGTAGATCACACGGAATATGGTCTGAGGACAGGCCCAGCCACACCATGCCCTACCGCCAACAGCTGTCACGGCAAAAATACCCAAAAAGAGCAGCATCAGCAAAAATGGCATCAAATACAGTTCCTGCATATCAAATGCAACACCTGCAAGGTGCAGTTTTTTCTGATCAAAACTCAATAAAAACAGGTGGTTCCCCCCTATGGTGATCCACGGCAGTGTCAATGCGACCACCGTTGCAGCGACATATGCCCAATACCTTCTGATACGGTAAGGCACCCACCCTTTTAAATACTCTTTGGCTCTGTTTTTTTTCTTTCCCTTTTCAGGGAGACATTGTTCTTGTTCTAGTGCTGCTTCCATTACGATACCTTTTTATTCAATGCTTCTACTTCAAAAGGACATATCAGTACGACATTGTCCACCTCTTTGTCTTCCAATCCTTGTGCTGCCTTACCTAAACTTGAAACCAACGTTTTCAGGTCTCGAGAGACGATGTAGTCTTTCAGGGAAGAACGGCTCACCTCTAAATGTCTTGCTATGGCACTGACACTTTGTTTTTCAGCCAGCATTGTCATGATCTCACGATGGTACACATCAAACTTCGAACTTGACTTGCTGCCTTTTGGCCGCCCGATCTGCATACTCTCTTTAGGTGTCTTTCTCTGTGCTTCCAAAACAGGGAATACTTCAGACATACTTGTCTCTTTGTTGATCAGCAGCCCAACATCACATACCCACAGATCTACATTATGACTCAACATACAGCTAATTACTTTCACCAGTTCATCCACCCTTGAACTCAACACCGAAAGAGAAGAAACAAACACCGTATGTTCTCCCTCACCTAAAGACTTTAAAAATGTTTCAAACTCTTTACGCTCATCAATAGGCAGGTCTTTGGTTGCATACTCTACCACTTCTTGTGATATGGCTATCGCTTTCTGATAGGAAAATGTCAATATTTTGCTTTTTTGCTCAATGATATTTTCCATGTTAGGCACTTGTCGTATATAGCCGTAAACCATGTTACTCCTTTTAGTTTTTGATGTATAATATCTTATTTGATGATTAAAGTCAAGTATTTTTATATTTTTATCGTCAACTAGTCGTTTTACATGCTTTTATGCTAAAATGACAAAAACGATAGAGGCTTACACATTGAATTTAACACACTTAGACGAAGAGAACAAACCCAAAATGGTAGACGTGGGAGACAAAGCTGAGACCACACGCATTGCAACTGCCTCAGGCATCATTCAGGTAGGTCAGGAAGCCTTTGATGCGGTCATTGCAAATACAGCCAAAAAAGGCCCGGTTTTACAAACGGCGGTCATTGCAGCCATACAGGCAACCAAGCAAACCTCCACACTGATCCCAATGTGCCATCCCCTGATGATCACTTCTGTCAAAACAGACATCGAAGAATTGCCGGATCTTCCGGGCTTTAAACTCACGGTGACCACAAAACTCAGTGGCAAAACGGGGGTGGAGATGGAGGCACTGACCGGCGTCAGTGTCGGACTGCTTACCATCTATGATATGCTCAAAGCCATAGACAAAGGCATGGTCATCCAAAACGTGCAACTGGAACACAAGAGTGGCGGCAATTCCGGTGACTTTAACAGAAAGGAGAACAGATGAAAATTTTAAATGAAGAAATGCCTGAAAGACCTCAGATAGAATACCCGACAAGCTGGGG
>CAYXZY010000046.1:0-7708 GCA_964469685.1 uncultured Sulfurovum sp.
GTCACCCAGGAATGCCTCATTTGAGATCCACTTGATGTCCAGCATATCTCTGATGCCCGCTTTTTTAGCCTCATGCTCAATGTTGAAGATATACTCAAATGCAGCACCTTGACAGGTACACAGCCCATGGCCTGTCCCTACCAGGATCTTTTGTCTTTCCCCTTTTTTGGCTTTTTCAAAGACCTGGTTAAGTTCCAGGTTTGCATGTACGGCATGGTCAGCAGTACACACTGAAACAGTATGACTCCCCAGTTCACCTTTGCCGTTACCCAGGCCAGGCGTTGCATCAAAGTTCAGTTTAGGGCCGGTGGCGTTGACAAGATAGTCATACTCCAGCTCTTCCTTGTTGCCTTCTTCCCCGTGTTTGGTTGATTCGATGACAATAAACGGTTTATCGCTGCCTTCTTTACCATTGGGGTGTATCTCTGTAGCCAGTGCCTGCTTGTACTCAATACCCGCCTTTTCATAGATGGGTGCAAGAGGAAAAACAACGTCTTTCTTTTGCATCTGTCCTACACCTACCCAGATATTGGAAGGTATCCAGTTCCATTGAGAGTTTGGTGTGACCACCACTACCTCATGCTCATCCCCCAGCCATTTTTTTGCAAATGTTGCAGTGGTATGCCCTGCGACACCTCCACCCATTACTACCAATCGTGCCATAGCTTTCCTTTTTTAAATAAATTGTGATGTATCTATTGTAGATAATCAAGTGTTAAATATGTATTAAAATTCGTTATAGATATAATAAATTTTTTAAAAACCGTATTTTTGACGTTATAATAGTATGGTTTTATACCTACAAAGACACTGTGGATGACAATCAATAGTATTGATGAAATTAGGAGTCAATCTGTATGAATTAACGAAAGTATGGTACTATGTGAGCGATAGAATTTTATAAAGGGCAGAGCAAATATAGATGCTGACAATGATGATTAAGATCTTTTTAGTGGTGACGATGCTGCTGCCTCTTTATGCAGATGTCTGGAACAACCCTCACAGCAAAGAGAAAAGTGCTTCCAATACCCTGTTTACCTCTTTTTCGCTCCCCCCTAAAAGACTGGATCCTGTTGTCTCGTACAGTGCCAATGAATGGGCATTCATCTCTCAGGTCTATGAACCGCCTTTGCAGTACAACTATACGCAAAGACCCTATAAGCTCGAACCACTTACCCTCACAAAAATGCCAACGATACGATACCTGAACAAAAATAGAGAGGAAGTGGGCGAATACGATGCTTCCCTTGCGATCAGCCAATACAGGCTGGAACTCAGAGAGGATGTCATGTACCAAGACCATCCGGCTTTTGCAAAAGACGCAAAAGGGCATTTGCTGTATGGCGCATTGGGTGAATCTGATCTGGAGAAGATAGCGTCCTTGGATGATTTTGAAAAGAAAGAGACCAGGGCTCTGACTGCAGAAGATTATGCCTACGCCATCAAACGTATGGGAGTACGACAGAACCATTCGCCTATCTTGGACAGTATGCAGACCTATATAGTGGGGTTAAAAGCGTTTTCCGCTACCATGACCAAGATCGCGAAAGAAAAAAAGGCACAAGGAGAGGTGCTTGACCTTCGTGCATACGATATTGAGGGGGTAAAGGTTTTGGATCAGCATACCTTAGTTATAGAGATAGCCGGGAAATACCCGCAGTTTCTCTATTGGCTGACGATGAACTTTTTTGCACCGATCCCCTGGGAGGCCGATCTTTTTTATCAGCAAAAAGGACTGGTGGCCAAAAACCTGACACTCAACTGGCTTCCTGTAGGCACAGGACCGTACTATCTGGCTGAGAACAATCCCAACAAACAAATGCGTTTGCGTAAAAACCCACATTTTCATGAGGAATATTACCCCGATTCAGACGCTGAAGATGCAGGTAAAAAACTGCCTTTTATTGATGAAGTGATCTACTCCTTGGAAAAAGAGAGTATTCCGCTTTGGAACAAGTTTCTGCAAGGCTATTATGATGCATCAGGTATCAGTTCCGAAGCATTTGATCAGGCGGTACAGATCTCTTCATCAGGTGCGATGGGACTGAGTGCAGAGATGCAGAAAAAAGGTATATCGCTGATAGGTTCCGTGCAGCCTTCTACCTTTTATCTGGCATTCAATATGGTAGATCCTGTTGTGGGCGGCTATACGGAGTCAGCCAGGAAATTGAGACAGGCGATCAGTATCGCCATAAACCAGGAAGAGTATATCTCTATTTTTATGAACGAAAGAGGGATCGCAGCACAAAGTCCTATACCCCCCGGTATTTTTGGCTATGAAGAGGGAAAAGAGGGAACCAATACCGTAGTGTATGACTGGGTGGACGGAAAGCGTGTTCGTAAACCTTTAGGGGTTGCCAAACAGCTTTTGGCCGAGGCAGGCTACCCAAACGGTATATCTGCCACAACAGGAAAACCCCTAAAACTTCACTATGATACCACTGCGACGGGTCCTGATGACAGGGCCTTGATGGACTGGTATCGTAAGCAGTTTGATGCATTGGGAATACAACTGGTGATCCGTGCGACAGACTATAACCGTTTTCAGGATAAAGTACGAAAAGGGAAAACCCAGCTTTTTTCATGGGGCTGGAATGCAGATTATCCTGATCCGGAGAACTTTCTTTTTTTGCTCTATGGCAAAAATGCCTCCATAGATACCAATGGTGCAGGGATCAACGCTTCAAACTATAAGAATCCAGCGTTTGACAGACGCTTTGAAAAGATGAAAACGATGAAAAATACACCCGAGCGTCTGGATATCATACGCCAAATGCTGCACATAGCAAGAGAGGATGCGCCCTGGGTATGGGGCTTCCACCCCAAATCATTGGCTTTGTCACATGCGTGGTACCGGAATGTCGTCCCCAATGCCATGGCAAACAACACCCTAAAGTATAAACGCATTGATGCTGCACTCAGGGTAAAAAAGCAAGAAGAGTGGAATCAGCCTGCGCTCATGCCGTTGGTGCTGCTGATGGTCTTTGTGCTGCTTATGGTCTTTTCGCTTCGTCATATATACCGGAAAAGACAGAGCCGCATCATTGCCCAGGGGGAGGTCACATGTTAGCCTATATCATCAAACGCATACTCTATGCCATTCCCATCCTGATAGGGGTCAATCTTATTACATTTATGCTGTTTTTTATGGTCAACAGCCCTGATGACATGGCTAGAGCACAACTGGGAGCAAAGCAGGTAACACCCGAGCTCATACAGGCATGGAAAGAGGACAGAGGTTACGACAAGCCTCTTTTCATCAACAGCAAAGCAGAAGGTTTCTCCAAGGTATCCGACACACTTTTTGTGCAGGAGTCACTCAAGCTTTTCACCTTTGATTTTGGATTTTCAGACAGCAACCGTGACATCAGTACAGACATTAAAGAACGTATGATGCCCAGTCTGTCCATTGCGTTGCCTACCTTTCTTATTGCCCTGGTTACCAATATCTCTCTGGCCTTGCTTTTGGTGTTATTCAGGGGCTCCATGTTGGATACAAGCATGATGATCGTCGCTGTGATGATCATGTCCATCTCCGGACTTTTTTACATCATTGCAGGGCAGGTGCTTTTCTCAAAACTATGGCACTGGGTACCTATATCGGGTTATGAGAGCGGATGGGATGGAGTGAAGTTCATCATTCTGCCGGTGATGATAGGGGTGTTTGCAGGCATAGGCTCAGGGGTACGCTGGTACCGAAGCATCTTTTTGGAACAGATCAATCAGGACTATGTCCGTACCGCCAGGGCAAAAGGGCTTTCTGAACTCAAAGTGTTGTTTGGCCATGTCCTTCGTAACGGGATGCTCCCCATCCTGACCGGGGTTGTGGTGGTCATTCCTTCTTTGTTTATGGGAAGTCTTATCATGGAGTCTTTTTTTGGTATACCGGGACTGGGTTCTTACACGATCGATGCTATCAATTCGCAGGATTTTGCCATTGTGAAAGCGATGGTGTTTCTTGGTTCGGTACTGTACATCGTAGGGTTGATCTTAACGGACATCTCTTACACGCTGTTTGATCCAAGGGTGAAACTCTCATGAAATTAGTCATGCTCTGGACAGATATACTGGTATGGTCATTGGTGATTGTGGTGCTGCTGTGGTCGTGGGTGGTCTTGCGTAACCCTCAGGTGAAAAAACTCTGGCATATGATTTTTAAGTCAAGCATAGCCATGGCTTCTTCGGTGGTACTGCTGTTTTACCTGCTGTTTGCTTTGCTTGACTCGGTACATTTGCGCATGGCACTTCCGCCCAATGAGCATACGCCACAAAAGACCCAGGAGGTAGCCTATGAGGCTGAGATGGTCTCTTTGCTTGACCTGATCTTTGCGCATAACATTCAAAATACCGAACGTACCTACTCCGCACCTTTTGCAACGACAGAGTATGTAAGTTCCATAGTCGTAGATGAAGAAGGCGTGACCAGGCAGGTACACCTGCCTTTAAGACATGTCAGCATGAAAGATGATCTGCCAATCCGGTCAGTAACAGCCTTGGCCATAGGGTTGTTTCTGGGTTCTTTGCTTGTAGGCCTGCATATTTGGTGGAGAGAAAGATCGCGGTTCATGACGGCTTGCAAAGAGATCTTGCGAGGTGAAAGCAGCCTGCCTTGGCGCACTGCGTATGGAACCTTCTTGCTTTTGTTCGTGGCATTTGTCTGGCTTTATATACTGAGTTACTCCTACCATGTGTTGGGCACGGACAAAGTAGGCGGCGATGTGCTCTACCAAAGTTTTAAGAGCATACGTACGGGTGTACTCATAGGTATCCTTACCACACTTATTATGTTGCCTGTGGCAGTGATCCTGGGTGTCAGTGCAGGACTGTTTGGCGGTTGGGTCGATGACGTGATACAGTATCTGTATACGACACTTTCGTCTATCCCGGGGGTTTTGCTGATTGCTGCTGGTGTGCTTTCTATGCAGGTGATGATGGACAGCAACCCTACATGGTTTGAAACCACCCTTGAGCGTTCCGATCTGCGTTTGTTGTTTCTTGTCCTTATCTTGGGCATTACTTCATGGACAGGGCTGTGCAGACTGCTTAGGGCAGAGACACTCAAGATCTCCCAAATGGAGTTTGTAACCGCAGCAAAAGCTTTTGGTGTAAGCAAATTGACCATCATCCGCCGCCACATAGTGCCAAACCTGATGCATATCATTCTGATCTCGGTGGTCTTGGACTTTTCAGGTCTGGTACTGGCTGAAGCGGTACTCTCCTATGTCGGTGTAGGGGTAGATCCTACCATGCACTCATGGGGCAATATGATCAACCAGGCAAGACTGGAAATGGCAAGAGAGCCGATGGTATGGTGGTCACTTTTTTCTGCATTTGTGTTCATGTTCATCCTGGTACTGGCAGCCAATCTTTTTTCCGACCGTATCCAGAAAGTACTTGACCCGAGGAATAAAGTATAAATGAGCCATTTTTAAGAGAAGATGTTAAGACTTTAGGGTTTATTATTTTTGGGTAAAATTAAAAACTAAAATCAAAAGGTATTTGGGATGTTTCAAAAATCATTACTTGGTAATTTTATTAAATCCTTTAATATCCTCTATAATACCAATAGTATTAAACTTGTTTCAAAAGTTGTGAATGGTACTGAGTTTATCACACCATTGGCTAAGTTTTTAAATTGCAAGACCTTGACTTTTCCAGTGCACTACGGTATACTACTGACAACATACTCCTTCCACCTCTTTACAATGTGCCAACGAGGGAGTGCTTCTAAATGATTTCCAAAAACTACACAAAAACACATCTCAGTTATGATGAACAAATAGATTTGCTAGAGTCTCGTGGGCTTATTGTAACCGACAAAGCGTTGGCCAAGAAAAAGTTAAAACATATCTCTTACTATAGATTGAGCGCATATTTTCTGCCTTTTCAAAAGGAAAAAGACCTGTTTATGGCAGATACGCGATTTGAAGAAATATTGCGACTCTATTATTTTGACAAAGCATTACGAAAAATCATTTTTGATGCCATAGAAACGATAGAGATCAATATACGTGCAAATGTTGTTTACAATCTATCTAAAGAGACAGGCGCATTTGGATATAGGGAGAAAAAAAATCTTAATGCAACATATGCTGAATATATTAATCTAATGCAGACGATAAAAAGAGAGACAAACCGTTCGAAAGAAGCTTTTGTAACACATTTTAAAAAAACATATCATTCAGATATCTTACCTGTATGGATGGTAGTTGAGATTATCTCTTTTTCTACATTGTCGAAATTTTTTAAAGCATTAAAATCAGAGCATGAAACTTTGACATCAGAGTTAGGAGTGCCACCAAAAGTTTTAAAAAATTGGCTACATATGATAAATCACGTTAGAAATGTTTGTGCACACCATGGTCGCCTTTGGAACAAGCAATTTGCTATCAAAGCTTTGATTCCTAAAAAAATATCTCAATTTCAAGAGTTAAAAAATGATAAAATTTTTATCTTGATAGTGATATTGGACTATATGTTTACGCATTTAGAGACAGCAGATGGTTTTAGAGAAAAGATCAAAGACCTTTTCAACAAGTATCCTGAAGTCCCATTGGAAGCGCTTGGCTTTACGGATGATTGGGAAGAAAGATTAAGGTAAATCATGAGCAGTATTTTAACCGTAGAAAACCTCTCTTTGAACGTGGGGTCTGTCACATTACTTCACCACATCAGTTTTGAGATCCAGCAAGGGGAGATCTTTGCTTTAGTGGGGGAGTCAGGCTCGGGCAAGTCTTTGACTTCTTTGGCGATCATTCAGCTGCTTCCTGAAGCCATCACGGTATGTTCAGGAGACATTCGTCTAAAAGAACGCGCACTTTTCATGCTTTCAGAATCGCAGATGCAAAAAGTACGGGGAAAGTCCATAGCTATGATCTTTCAGGAACCTATGTCCGCACTCAACCCGGTGATGACCGTAGGTGCACAGGTGGCAGAAGTGCTCAAGGTGCATCTGAACTTGAAACAGGAGCAGATCAAAGAAAAAGTGCTCTCTTTGTTCAAAGAAGTGGCACTCAAAGATCCTGAAGCACGTTACCACTGGTACCCGCATCAACTCTCCGGCGGACAAAAGCAAAGGGTTATGATAGCCATAGCCCTTGCCTGTGAACCCGACCTTCTCATCGCAGATGAACCAACCACGGCATTGGATGTAACCATACAGGCACAGGTGCTAAGCCTGCTTAAAAAAATCTGCAAGCAAAGAGATCTGTCCATCTTGTTCATCACCCATGACCTGGCTGTGGTCTCCCAGATGGCTGACAGGGTGGCGGTCATGCAAGAGGGAAAGATAGTGGAACAGGCAGCATGTAAAGACTTTTTCTCCAATCCTCAACATCCCTATACGCAGCATTTGCTTGCAGATGCAAGAGCCACAAAAACCCATAAGCAGATACAGAATGACAAGGAGCCTTTGCTTGAGATCAAAGACCTCAAAGTCTATTTTCCTGTTAAAAAAGGCATTTTTCAAAGAACGGTTGGAGCTGTCAAGGCAGTTGATGGTGTATCTTTTTCCATAGCCAAAGGTGAGACGTTGGCATTGGTGGGCGAGTCAGGAAGCGGGAAAAGTACCATAGGCAAAGCCATACTCTCTTTGCTGGATGAGACTGAAGGAAGTGTGGTCTTTGAAAAACAAGACCTTGTTGGCTTGGATGCAAGACGTTTAATGCCGTACAGACGCAAGATACAAGTGGTGTTCCAAGATCCGTTT
>CAYXZY010000047.1:0-4258 GCA_964469685.1 uncultured Sulfurovum sp.
ATATCAAGCAGTAAACCTCTGCTTATACGAACACTTCTGGCAAAGCTCTTCTACGGCTTTGCCCTCTTTAAATCCTTCCAGCATAGCAACTGCACGCTGGGTACTCAAGATGTCTTGCATACTCTTCTCATGCAAATCCCCAAGCTCTATGATACCGTCGCAATCCAGACAGCATGGGACTACTTTGCCTGAAGCAAGTATGGCGATATGTGAACTTAGCCCTTGACAGGTGCCGTGTCCGTAGTTTTGGTTTTGCAGTGAAGGCCACTCGAAATAGTTGTCAAAATGTACAAGTACTTTTGAAGCCAAACGTATGTTTTTAGGACGCTGTGCATAGATCTCTTCTAGGAGCAGTGGGGTGTCAAAGGTTTTGGAGAGTGTGGCAAAAAGTGTCTCATTAAAAGCACGCTCGGACATCATCTCATCCAGATTCCATACGCGAAGATTGATGAACAGATCTGCATCACGTTCAAGTTTGGCTTTGCACAGTGCAAGCACAGGGTCAATGTACTGCTCAAATGTCAGGGAAGTATCGTTTTTATTGAAACTGTTGAGTGAGATGTTTATCTGTTTGACACAAGGATGAAAAAGTGTATCATGGCTGTGTTTTTTTAAAAAGTAACCCGATGTCGTAAGCATAGCCTTAAGACCGTGTTTATGGATGATATCGAGGTAGTCATGCAGATTTGACTGCGTGAGAGGATCACCTACGACATGGCAGGCGATCTCTTTGGTATACCCCTTTGCCTGTTGTATGATGGACTCAAAGAATGCCAAATCCATCTGTCTACTGGGTAGTTCTTTTGTGGGACAAAAGCTGCATGCCAGTCCGCATACATTGGTGATCTCAATATAAATTCTGTAAAACTTCACTGGAACCTTAGGACATACATGCAGACAGATCTGTGATATTTTTGGAACGTTCTATGCATGGCATACGTGACTGCAGATAGGTAATGTCATCTTCAAGTTTATCCAGTACTTCAGCTTTTATTGTATCATCCCACAAGAGTATGAATGTATTTTCATCACTGCCCAGTTCTTCTTTGATGCGTCTTGTTTCACTCATACACTCATTTGCCATAGGCACAGTCTCTGCAAGCTGTAAACACTCTCTGCTTACACGCATACTGTATAGCAGTTCAGGCAATATCTTTTTTTGATACGCATAGATCTTTTGTCCAATTTTATTCAGTAACGCTGTTTTTTCTTTCTGGCCTATCCCGTAATGATGATCATGCTTGATCACCTTTTTCTCTATCGTTTCCGCCACATCTTTGAGGACATCTGTAAAACATTTTGCATTTCTATTCATCTTTGTCTTCAGCGTTGAATGAAATAGTGCGAAATTCTCCATAGGAAAGTCTGGCAGAGCAAATGCTTCTTCAGATGTATCTATGTCAAAATCAACACTGACAGCCACCTTGTGATAGGAAATGCCCAGTATTTCCGACTCTGCTTTCAGTACAATACCTTTATGAAGACAGAGTTTTATACCATTGCCTTCCCATGTGTCACACTGCAACCCGGCTACCCTGTCTTCACCGGTCTTTTTGAGATTCTTTGTATCTTGTTGTTTGATTGTATTTGCAATGCTGTTTTTATGCTCCTGAATACTTTCGTTTTCAAAATCAACAGTATACAAAGCCTCGTCAGTCTGCTTTTCAAGACTTTCTATTTTTTGCTTACCTTTTAAAGCACCTAAGATCTGCACAATCCCTTTTTCATGGTATAAAAGTGTCGTACCCTTGTCTTTAAATTTCAGTATGGCCTGTCCGCGAAGTGTCAAATTGGTCTCAGGGGTTAATGCCCCACCCCCGTACACATCATAGGTGACCCATCCTTTTTCAACTTCATACGTGTGTGTTGCGATGTTCGCATGGGTAAGTGTCATCCCCAGTGATAGCAACAACACAAACAAAACTGTCTTCATACCATGCAGCATAAGCATCCTTGATACCCCTTGTCCAAAGGTAATATTGAGTTAATGGAGTTATTGTAGCAGAAATATAGCTATACAGGAAGTATATAGGGGCAGATTGTACACATTTAAGCCTTGTACGTATCTATACCACAGCATAAAACATTCCTATTTGACGCTAGAATGACTGTTTTGGGTGAATTTTTTGTATCCTAGAAACTATAAGAGATATCTGCAAAGATCATATCATTATGCTTTATACTGTCAAACAATGCCGACCCACCGATGTAGTCTACGATACCAACGTTCGTGTTGATCCCTTCACCCAGTTCATACTTCAGCCATATACGCTGAAAACCGCCCTCATCGAGCTTCTTGCCATACAGTGATATGAGGTAGTTTGCCGTAAGTGAAGCATTCATAAAGTCCGAACTTACACGAAATGCATGCTGATAGGTATTTTTTAGCACCGGATTGGCCTCGTTCAAAAGTCTTGTATCATAGTCGCTGATATGCCTTAAAGAGATATCGTATGAGATCAGCGTATCTGCTATACCGTTATACTCCGTACCTATAAGCGCATCCGTTCGTTGAAACGACACATCCTGCGTGGAGGTGTATTTCAAACCATTGAAGTGTGCCAGTTCAGTTTTAAAAAGCCAGCTTCCGCTGAGTATATTGAGTGCTGCTCCATACATGCTTACCTTGTCATGTCTGATCTTTGGTGTAGAAGTGACATCAACATAGCCTGCATCATCATGCATACGTGCCCCGTAGAAGTTCACATCCCATCCTGAGAACTCTCCACCCACTGAGAGTGCATAGCTCACATCTGAGTAAGACGCTTCAGCGATGTTTGGATCTGGTCTGAAGTTAAAGGCTGAACCAAAAGGAGGATTTTTGGTAAAACGATGTTCCAGTATGGCTATAGGTGTCACACGCCAGTCGCCCATAAAGAAGTCAAATTTCGCCATAGTCACAGGTAAACGCAGGTCTTCTATGTCTACCATGCCCGGGCGACGGTTATCCAGAGGGTTGAGCACATCGGTAATACGGATAGTATCACTACGCCCCCAGACCACTACTTGACGCCCCAGCTTCATATCGATACTCTCTGTGATGCTCCCTTCTGCAAATGCATCAAAAAGCTCAACTTCAGAACGCAGTTCTTTGAGTTCATCACGGCTATAGCTTTCATCTCTTAGATCATAGATTGCATCATAGTAGGCTTTGGCATTGGTCTTAAACCTCCATCCGTTTTCAAACTTGTGTTCATAATCTAACAACAGAGAACTTTTGAGTGAAGTGAAGTTATCATGCCGCGCCTTGCCATGATATGAGTAAGCTACCTGTTCAGTGATCTTTCCTGTGAGTCCCGGCAAGACTTCGACAGGCTCAGTCACCTTTGAAATTGATCCATCAATAGCTTCTGAATCAACTTGCACTGAGCTTGCCGAAGTGTCATCAAAGCCTTCTAGTGCTTCATCTACACTCTCTGCATAAAGCACGGTAGAGAGCAAAAGTCCGCCTACAGCCAGCTTTAGCCTCATCATTAGAGTCCTTTTTCCAAACGTCTGGTGGTAAACATCCCGTCACTTATAGGTGTATTGACTTTGATATTGGAAAACTTTAACAAGGTCTTATGGAGTGTACTTTTACCTTTTTTCGTGGTCATCGTCATTTCATCCGGAACCCAGATACCTTTTTGTTTGTGAAGACGCGGCATATCAAGATACTTTTTCTTACCGTTTTTCATGAAGTTAATGGCTCTGACTACCACATAATTGTCTTGTCTTACCAGTGCAATAGTTTTGGTATATCCTGATTCTTTGATGACCTTTTTATTGCGTGGTTTAGACTCTATCATCCATGCTTTTTTTCCTCTGACGGCTGTTTCTTTCAGCAGTTTAAAATCATAATCTTCAAGATCACGATCTGTCATGTCAAAATAGGAAAAGTCAGAGCCCATGAAACTTGAACTTTTATCTGCGCTTGGTATGCGTTTGACCTTTTTAAGTGCCGGCAGGTAGAGCCACTGATCATCATCTTTTTTTGCATTGTCATAATCATAGGTTAAAAAAGAGGTGTTTTTTACATCTGCAGGAGACTTAAAAAACAAAATACGATGCTCATCCTTCCCAAAATCTTTGCCGTAAGACTTGATGTCTCTTGTTCTTTTTTTACCATTTTTGTCTATAAGCACCATAAGCATATCCTGTGCTAAAGTCTTGCCGTCATCTCTGGCATCCACTTTTTCCATAATGGCACGCGCTTTTGCATCATCTGCCAATACATTTGTTGTGATAATACTAAGTCCCAAAGTCAATCCGATCAATA
>CAYXZY010000047.1:4358-6178 GCA_964469685.1 uncultured Sulfurovum sp.
TACCCAACCCCATTTGGTCACAACCATCATCAATGCCGGGGCCAACAACAAGTCAGCCAACAGTGCAAAGAGTATGACCGAGCCTGTCAGAAGTCCAAAATTCTGTACCGAGATCATATTGGCCATCATATAGGCATAGAATCCCAAGGAAAGGACAATCGTTGTGATCACCATCGCTTTGCCTGTGGTATAGAATGTTTGCTCTATCGCTTTTGCAGCATCGTGGCTTTGAAGATAGTAACGCTTGAAATTGTGCATAAAGTGTATCGTATCATCCACAGCCAGTCCAATAGCGATACTTCCGATCAGCAAGGTGAACATGTCCAATGGAATGGGCTTGAGCACCATAATGAACAATCCCAGAATGATAGGTGTCAGATTGGGTATCATACTGAGCAGTCCTATACGTACAGAGCCCAAGATCAGTATCATCATCAGTGTGATCAACACAAAAGCAATGATATACGATCGTACAGACGAGTGCACTGCCCCGGCAAAGGTATGGATAAGTAAAGGGACCATTCCCGTCGTTGTTACCTCATCATGAGGAAATGCCTTGGCAGATTCTTCTTTGACATACGCCAGCACATCATGTGCCTTGACCGCATCTGTCCAGGGAAGCTTGACGGTGATACGTGCTTTGGAAAACTGTGAGTCCACGACATCTTCCAGGTCATCAGAACCGGAATTCTCAAACAGCAACAGCTCCTGAGAGACCAGATTGGCATCTTGGGGGATGCTGTAAAAGCTTTCGTTGTTCTCATGCAGTGCCCTGTTCGTCTCTTTGACGATGGTCGCCAGTGATACGACCTTCCCTACATGGGTGTACTCATCAACATAGTGTTCCAGTTTGTCTGAGAGTGCGTTCAGCTTATTTAAATGTTCAGGATCATTCCATCCATTCTCTTTTTTGGTATCCACCACCACTTCCATGGTCACGGTACCATTCATTGTCTTATCAATGACTTCCGTAGAGACCCTGTCATAGTCTCCGGGCTGGAACCAGTACAGAGGATTGTGTGAGAGTTGTATCTTTGTCGAAGCAAACAGTGCCAGTGCGACAAGCAGGGCACTTCCTGCAATAATCGCTTTGTAGTATTTCACAGGGATCACGGCCAGTCTTCCCATCACCTCATCCAGACGACCCGCTTCTTTCTTGGCTTTGGGTTTGATCTTGGTGATCGCCAGCAATGCAGGCAGAAGCGTCAACGTTAATACGAGTGATACCATCACACCCAAAGAGGCATAGGTTCCAAGGTCAGCAATAGGTGCGACTTCCGAACCATAAAATGACCCCACCCCAATGGCCGTTGTCACGGATGTCATCGCAATGGCCAGACCTGAATGTCCCATCGTGTAAGAAAGTGCATCCCTTTTGTCCGCTGTTTTGTTGAACCTGTCAAAGAAAATAGAGAGTATGTGCACCGTCGCACCGATACTCACCGCCAGCAACAAGGAGGGTACGATCTGTGTCGGTAACTTAAAGGCAGTACCGGACCATGCCATGGTACCCACGGTTACAAGCAGCGAAAATATGATGACCAACAGCGGATAGAACACTGCTGTCACACGTCTGAACATAATGAACAGGAACACGATAATGATCACAAAAGTGATACGCATAAACTTCTGCATATCTGCTTGCATCTGTGCTTTGAGTGAGTTGTTCACCGCAGGACTTCCTGCGACATAGATCTGGAAGTCCTCGCTGTTGTATGCATCCACGATCGCATGAAGCGCGTCCAGGAGTTCATGGTTTTCAGCATCGGTCAAAAACTTCCTTTCTTCAGCAGGCTTCACGTCAGTATCGGTTGCTGAGC
>CAYXZY010000047.1:6278-7672 GCA_964469685.1 uncultured Sulfurovum sp.
TGCGAGTAGGCATCCGTTTCTATGACCATCGTTGTCATACTGCCATCATGTGAGAGCAACAGATCTTTGTAAAAATGTGACGCCATGGCCTGCTTTTTGATATGCGCTACCTCTTCGGGGGTAGTAGGAAAGGGCTCTAAAAGATCATCTGTGATAAGTTTGTCACCCTCACCTCTGGTATTACGCACATTATAGAGTGAGGTGACGTCATCAAGATAGGGTACCTTCTCTTCTATCTCTTCATGGAGGGTTTTAAGCTTTGTGAGAAACGCAAGCGAAAAAACCTTGTCACTTTTGATCGCAAGCACAATGCGCTCATCCCGGCCAAACTGTGCTCTAAAGTCATTATATGTCAGCAATACCGGATCTTCATCATGCATAAAACCTTCTGTAGAGGTATCCATTTTAATCTGTGGTACATGTGCCAAAGGTGCCGCCAGAAGTGCCAGTACCACTATTATCACTTTGAAAGGATTGTCATAAATGTACCCTCCAAATTTTCCCATCATTGTCTCAAGTTTTTGATGCATACTTACCTCTTTATTGTTTGTTGTATTATATCTTTACAATCTGTATTGTTTATGAAATGTATATTTGGCAAAACCGCTTAAACCAAATCATTGTCATGCCACCCATACAGCAGTGCAACCAGTGTGACCCAAAAAAGACCAAGCCCCATACCCGCAATGACATCACTCAGCCAATGCACATCCAGATAGATGCGAGAAAAGGCAATGGTGACAGCCCATAGACATGCACCTGCAAACAGCAGTACTTTGGCATAGTAGGACTGCACATGTGCGCTGAGTACAAAATACACGGCAAACGCCATGGCTGTTGCCATGGTCGCATGCCCTGAAGGGAAAGAATAGCCTGTTTCGACGATCACCTCTGCACCGGGTCTTTCCCTCTGAACGATAAGCTTTATCGTGACAAATGCGATCATCGCACCTACAGTAGTGATGACATAAAACCACATCTGCTTATACCATTTTTTATAAAGCAGAAAACCGATAAATGCAAAGGAAAAAACAGGTATGCCCCACTTACCATTCAGATTGGTCAGGAAAATAATGATGTCATTGAGCAGTGGCGTTCGTACAGCATTGATATGGATACTGATAAAACGATCGATGACCAGTATATACTCTTTCTCGATCACATCTTCTGCCATGTCCATAAAAACAAACAGTCCTGTCAGGTTCAACAACACCAAAAAAGGATGTTCCCTGATATGTTTCATTATACGCTTCAGCATCGAGCCTCCCCTACTCTTCTGCATGCGGTTTACGCAAGGCAAAAGAAGCCATCAGAACAAAGAGGATGAAGAGCAGTGCAGTGCCCAGCAATGCATAAAGCAAGGCAGCATCAAAACCAAAATGCTCCCAGATCAA
>CAYXZY010000048.1:0-7491 GCA_964469685.1 uncultured Sulfurovum sp.
ATATTTCATTAAAGTTTCACGCCTAATATTGTGTACTTTTTCAGCATTTTCGTCCCAGTGTTTCCACTCCTTTGCAGGTCGTATCAGTGTACAGTAGCTTTGACCGTCATCAAAGACTATACCGATCTCAATAGGGTAGCTTTCGGTGGCAAATCCCGATGCTTCCACATCAATAATATGAGGTATCTTTTGCAATTTCATAGTGACTCCCTCTATCACAGATTCATCAAATCTAACAGATTGATGAGATAAAACTATCAAAGTTAAACTTAAAAGAGACTATAGTCTTCTTTGATGGTCTTGAGAATGCTTTTGTCAGCGTTGTAGATGAAAGCATAGTTAAAAAGCGTGTTCTTGAGTATCTCTCTGATCTGCTCTTCATTTTCATACCAGTGTGGTCTGTCTATGCCCGGTACTTTGGTTTTGGGAGGGGTGATCACAATGCTTTTTACCCAGGTATTGGTGCGTCTTATGTATTCTTTGGCTTCAACAATATCAGCAATATTGTCTGTAAAAATGGCGACTTTGTCACTTTTTCCGGAGCGTGTGCTTTGCAGCTGTCCATCTATGAACACAGGAGTAAAATGTTTGGTATGTTTGAGTCTTTCTACGGAGTAAGGCAGGGCATTTGTATCACAAAAATGGATCACACGAAGAAGATACTCCAGATGGAAAGGAACGAGATCCTTTTCCTGATAGACAAAGCCTCCCACCTTGAAAGTGGTGCGAAACAGTGTATCGGAGACAGCATACCCGTCCACTTCTTTTTCCAGTGTCTGTACATCCGGCTTGATAAGTTTCATCAACTCTTTGTCCGTACCTACAAAAAGGGTATCTGAGGAGTTGAGTATCTGTTCAAAGGCTTTGCGCCAGTCATCGTATATGAAAGAGATGTTGGTCTTGTGTGTGAGTATCATTTTGAGGTAGGTGAGTTCATGCTCGGAGAGTAGGAAAAACTGCGCTTCTTTTTTGATGGTGACATAGCGTATGAGCTTGTAGGCTGCCAGTTGAATATTGGACACTTTGATCCATGCGATCTCATCATCATTTTTTACTATGGTATCGTCATCATAGATGATCGCATAGGCGCCATTGGCAACAGCCTGGTCTATCTCTTCCTGATCCGAAGAGAAGAAGAGGTCACCTTGCTCGACTTTAGAGACGTATACGGTGGCTGATTCGATGGCGTGTATCTTTGGTGTGTTACTTAGCGTTCCCTCTGTGAGGTTTAAGATGTCTTCTATTTTCATTTTAGCCTATAGGGGTTCCAGCCGTTTTTGGCTTTTCCGGACGTATCATACACAGTCCATCTTCATCTTTGGCAGCCAGAAGCATACCTTCAGACTTTAGACCCATGAGTTTGGCCGGTTTGAGGTTTGCCACGACACAGACCTGTGTACCGAGCATATCTTCTGCACTGTACCACTCTTTGATGCCGGCGACCACTTGTCTGGGTGTCTCTTCCCCTATATCTACCTGAAGCAAGAGAAGCTTTTTGCTTTTAGGTACTTCTTCGGCCTGTACGACCGTACCAACTTTGAGTGAAGTTTGGAAAAACTGGTCTATGCCGATGAGTGCGATGCCTTCGGCTTCGACAGGCTTAGCCACCTTGGCTTTTTTCTCTTTCTCTGCGCTTGTGGAAGGGGTATCATCTTCAGGTACGATCTGTGTCAAAAGAGGCGCTTCGATGCGAGGGAAGAGTGGGTCTATTTTTTCCAGTTTGAAAGGTGCTAGTAGTTCAGTACCTTTTGCAAGCTTTTCAAAACTTTCTGTGTTTATTTCAAAGTTCAGTGCCTTTGAGATCTTCGTACATACTTTTGGCATGACTGGGTAGAGCATGACAGAAACTTTGGCAAGGATAGCAGCGATAAGACCGTTAAGCGCCATAGCTTCCTCTTCTTTCCCTTCTTTCATCAATGTCCACGGCTGGTACATATCTATGGCTTTGTTGGCTACGGTCAATGGTCTCCACAGTTCTTCAAGATAGCGGTGTATCTGCATTTCATACAGGAGTGGCTCCAGGGTTTTAAGCGAGGCATGCACTTCATCTAGTTCCGACTGATAGTATTTGGCTACATGTGTAGAGTCCACCTGACCCTCAAAATACTTGCCACTCATACCAATGAGTCTGTTCAGCAGGTTGCCAAGGTCATTCCCCAGGTCAGAGTTTATTCTGTCCATGAGCGCTTTTTGGGAAAAGTCTCCGTCTCCACCAAAAGGGACTTCACGAAGCATAAAGTAGCGGAAGTTATCGAGGCCATAGGCATCTGCGACTTCTTTGGGGTTGACCACATTGCCTTTGGACTTGGACATCTTTTCACCATCTCTTGTCCACCATCCGTGTGCGGCAACGTGCTTGGGCAGAGGAAGACCCAGACTCATGAGGAATGCGGGCCAGTAGATGGCATGAAATCGCAAGATGTCCTTGCCTATGAGTTGCACACGTGCCGGCCAGTAGTCCATATTTGCCTCATCTGTTCCGTAGCCAAGTGCGGTGACATAGTTCATCAGTGCATCAAGCCATACATACATCACATGCTTGGGGTCATTTATCTCTGGTGGAAGTTTGACCCCCCAGTCAAATGAAGTTCGGGTGATGGAAAGATCCTGAAGTCCGCCTTCTACAAAACGGATGACTTCATTTTTCTTGCTTCTTGGCAAGATGCAGTCAGGTGTGTCGTTGTACCAGGCAAGCAGTTTGTCTTCATAGGCTGAGAGCTTGAAAAAGTAGCTTTCTTCTTCTACGACAGTGGTACTTTTCCCACATTCAGGACAAAACTCGCCATCTACAAGTTGAATCTCCGGGAAGAATGTTTCACATGAGATACAGTAGTGCCCTTTATAGGTATCTTTATAGATATCACCATTTTGATACATTTTCAAGAAGGCTTTTTGCACACCCTTCATATGGTCTTCATCCGTAGTACGGATGAACTTGTCATAGGAGATCTCAAAATCATCCCAGAGATTTTTAAAGGTAGCAGAGATCTTGTCGGCATAATCCTGTGTACTTTCACCCCGTTTTTTCGCAGCTTCTTCTATCTTTTGACCATGTTCATCGGTACCTGTAAGAAAGAATGTATCCATGCCGGCCATGCGGGAGTACCGTGCCAGCGTGTCAGCAATAATAGTGGTATAGGCATGCCCTATATGAGCAATGTCGTTAACATAATAGATCGGGGTGGTGATATAGGCTTTTTCACAAGATTTTGACATAGAAGAAATTCCTTAAACAAATGAGTTTTTGGTTTACTGTATCCGGGGTTTGAAAATCTACCCTTTGGTAAAGTATAAAAGAGATTTTAGCCAATTGATGCTGTGGTATGGGTTATATAAATTTGATAACATAGAGGTAATACTTGTAGGCTATACTTATAACTATTTTTCAAGCTACTTGGTACCTGAATGCAGTATTCCGGTGCAAAAGTTTGCCCAAATTGGCACAAAGGCACGGTTTTACGGTGTACTTTAAGAAAACATATATTAATATATTTTAATATTAATATGCAGGAGATAGGTTGTGACCGCATTTCATCAAACATATTCCGTTACCAAGACGCATAAAAAATGTTATACGTTTGATGATGAAACATACTATAAAGCCAAGAGCATGAAAAGGAATTTCTACATCAAAGTAAGTGATTATGAAAACCTTTCAGTCACACAGGCGGCTATTGTCATTTACGAATACACTCTACAGGGTTTAAAACAGATCAAAAGCTTTATCAGGCTGATGATGGATAGTCATGATATTTTATTTATTGCCGGACCCAAGATCTCCACACAATTTAAAATGTATGATCTGGAAAAAGCGTAAACTGCACCGCTTCTATACCAATACCAACGATGTACCACTTATATATTTTACAATGTGCGGACAAGAGCCTTTATACGGGAATTACCACCCAGTTGGATAGAAGGGTCGAGGAACATAACACTTCAAACAAAGGCGCCAAGTATACACGTACAAGACGTCCGGTCATGCTTGTTTACAGCGAAGAACATGAGACCCGAAGCAGTGCTTCCAAAAGAGAATACCACATAAAGAAAAAGATGAGCAGGAAAGAGAAGTTAAAACTCATAAAAACATGTTAAAATTAAGAGTACAAAAGGCATAGCTCCATAGCAATACACCTCAAAGGGGGAGTGACGATGTTTGAACATTCTGATGTACTGTATGAAATTACACAAAAAAGCTCACTGCAGGACAAGCTAAGAGCCACACACACTTCTCTAAATGAAACATTTTCATTTATTGTTCGCATTTCCATCGCGATCTATGATCCCGATACCAAAGTGCTGAAAACCTATTTGGACAGTAGTGGCGATGAGAGTCCGTTAGACCATTATCAGACAGAGCTTGAAAATGCTCCTGCGTTAAAACATATACTCGACATAGGGAAACCTCGCGTTATCAATGATCTCAACATATACAGTGACGGCAAACATACCCATACCCAAAAGATACAGCATCAAGGATATGCAGCAAGTTATACCATGCCGATCTACCATGAAGGTATTTTTATGGGATTTCTGTTTTTCAATTCAGACCAAAAAGATGTCTTTAATGAAAGTGTATTGCGCCAACTGGACATTTATGGGCACATGATAGCACTGTTGGTTATCAATGAATTGACTTCACTGAGGACGCTGACCGCTGCTATTAAAACAACAGGCAATTTGTCACATATACGTGACCCTGAAACGGGGTCCCATTTGGATCGTATGTCCCGTTTTAGCCGTATTATTGCCAATGCATTGGCTGAGAAGTATGATCTTGATGACAGTTATATAGAGCATGTATTTATGTTCGCACCGCTGCATGATATTGGCAAGATAGGTATCCCTGATGATATCTTGCTTAAGCCAGGTCCACTGGATGATGATGAATGGAAGATCATGAAAACACATTCAACCTTGGGGCGCAAAATGATTGATGATCTTTTGGATAATTTCGGTCTGGTTAATTTTGACCATGTAGATGTCCTGAAAAATATAGCAGAGTATCATCATGAAGCAATGAACGGAAAGGGGTATCCAGTCGGTATGAAAGGGGATGCCATCCCTTTGGAAGCGCGGATTGTTGCTGTGGCTGATGTCTTTGATGCCCTGACAAGTGAAAGAAGCTATAAAAAAGCATGGAGTAATGAAAAAGCCATAGCAATGCTTATGGAACTTGCCGGCGAAACACTGGATAAAGATTGTGTTGATGCTTTAATTGCGAACATAGATAAGATCGAGGAGATTCAAGGGCAATTCTTAGAGGACAATTTCGGCTAACTGTGAGCATTTTTGTCGCTGTGTGTTGCAGCGGATGTTAAAATTCAAACCCTCCGCCTTTGCCTTTGCTCATAGAATCATACACTGCCTTGATATAGCTGTCACGAATGTCACATTCCAGGAGTTTGTCACATTTGAGGCAGCTGGTTACATTTTTTTGTGCTTGACAGGCTTCGAGTTCAGCTTTTTTCTGCGCCAGTGCTATTTGCCATTCATCGAGTACCTGTTCGGACATTAGGCTCTGATCCCGTATTGTGATTTCATGGTTTCTATCTCGTAGTTTGACCCTAAAAAGCATGGGCTTGTGTCGTGAGGATGTGAAGGTGTGAGTTGTGTAAGCCTAAGTCCTTTGTCATTGATGGCCTGACCGCCGGCCTGCTCATATATAAATGCAAAAGGAATGACCTCAAAAAGCATTCTGAGTTTACCTTCAGGTTTGTCGGTAGTTCCAGGGTATGAGAAAATGCCGCCACCTTTTAGCAGGATCTGGTGCAAGTCAGGCACCATCCCTCCTGAGTAACGCAGACGATAGCCTTCGGCAAAAAGCCCGTCAACAAATTTTTTGTGCTGTGCTGACCAGTGCTGCTGCGTACCGCCAGGGGCATTGAGTTTGCCTTTTTCATTCAGAGTGATCTCACTGACATAGTTGAAAAGACCCTCCTGGGCTCTGTAATGCTTGGGCTTTTCATCTTTTTGGGCAAGTACAAGTTCTATACGAGGCCCATAGACCACATAGGCTGAACCCACAAGGTTCTCTCCTTTGGGCTCTCCTTCATAAATGCCAAATATGGAGCCGACAGAAAGGTTGACATCCGCAAGACTGGAACCATCCAACGGGTCATAACAGACAGTGTATTTGCCTTCAGGATGCAGTGCAAGTACACCTTCTTTCTCCTCGCTCACAAGTGCTTTGACAATAGATACATCCTGAAATGCCTCTTCTACAATATAGTCACTCTTGACATCAAGTTTGAGTTGATCTTCCCCGGATGAGTTGGACGTTTCACTGTAGCCCAAGTCCTCCGTTTTGATCTCATGATCTATTTTGACAGCGATCTGCTTAATGGTCTCAAATATAGTTAACATCTTTCTTCTCCTTGCTTAGATAGTTTTGGCATGCGAATGTATCCATTCGATGATCAGCGGGGTGTTGTTAAGGTCTAGAATATCAATAGAATGAGGGATACTATAGCGTGAAGTATCAATGCTGTCATCAATGGCTATGGCCTCACTGCAATCAAAGTAACTCATGTCTATCTCGTTTCTGAAAATGGCGATTCGCGGCAAAGGCAGCGTCTTTAAGCCCTCCACAAGCAAGATATCGAAATCATTGATCATGGAGACAATCTCCTCCAGTGTTTTTTCTCTTTGGGAGAAATAGCTTGTGCGTGTAGGTGAGGTAACGACCACTTCAGCACCTGTTTGGGCAAATCTATAGCTGTCTTTTCCCTCAACATCAAATCTGGCTTTGTCTTTGGGATCATTTTTAATGATGGCGACCTTGTGGGTCTTTATCAGGGTTTTGGCGATCTTTTCAACCAGTGTTGTTTTACCGCTGCCGGATGGTCCGGTAAATGCTACAGCAACTCTTTTGTTCACATAAAACCTTTATTGTTATTGGGGAAATTATACTTAAATGTTTATTGAATGTATGTTAAACTTGCGCAATGATAAGGAGAGCGGTATGTTTAAGCGTGTGATTTTGGCTGCAGCACTGACTCTTCTTGCAGGATGTACCTCCAAAAGTGAAAAAGCACTGATGGATGTCTACGAAAAGAACAGAACCTACCACAAGCTCTTGCTGAAAACTGAAAAGATACAATTCTATGAAAACAATGAAAGCAGGGTACTTGTTACCGCAACGTATCTTCAAGATCCTGCTGCAGATGAAAAACAAGAGGATGAAGTCTTTGTAGTAGGCATCAATACAGACGGTGCCATACCGCAGGGACTGAATGAAGGTGAGTTCAGCGTAACACTTGAAGGCAAGCCTGCCAAAAGCATAACGCCCTTAGAGAAAAACAGTCCTTATTTGAAACACATCTCTTTTGTGTCAGACTGGACACAGTTTAGTCTGGTTCGATTTGCCCATATTGATAAAAAAAGATTTACACTTGTCTTTACCAGCAAAACCTACGGGAAGGGTACACTTTCTTTTTCAAAAGTAGCCAAGTACGTGGCTGAAAAAAAGAGTTTTACCTCTCAAGGGCA
>CAYXZY010000049.1:0-7389 GCA_964469685.1 uncultured Sulfurovum sp.
GTTCAGCTTCTTTGGTTTGTGCAAAAAGTTTACGTATCTCATCCATAATGCCCGTATATGTTGCAGGATTGGAGCGCGGGGTACGGCCTATGGGGCTTTGGTCAAGATATATGACCTTGTCCACTTTGTCAAGCCCTGTGATCTCAACGCCTTCTACTTTATTGACCTTTTTGGCACGGTTAAGCAGTTCTCTGGCCACTGGCAGCAGTGTCTGTAAAATAAGAGAAGATTTACCTGAGCCACTCACACCTGTCACACAGACAAAATTCTGCAGAGGTATTTTGGCATCAAGGTTTTGTATGTTGTTAAGGGTAACGTTCTTGATCTCTATCCATTCTTTTTGAGGATTATTATGCGCGTATGCTATCTCTTTTTTACCATACATATAGTCTGCAGTCAGCGTCTTGGCTTTGGCCAATTTCTTTGCATCCCCGGCAAAGACCACTTCTCCGCCATAGTCCCCTGCACCTGGTCCGATGTCTATGATGTAGTCTGCGGCAAGTATCGTCTCTTTGTCATGCTCTACGACGATGACAGAATTTCCTTTGTCACGCAGTGAATTAAGCGTACGAATCAGCTTCATTGTATCACGCTCATGCAGTCCAATACTGGGTTCATCCAGTACATACATGACACCCGTAAGCCCTGAGCCGATCTGCGAGGCAATACGTATACGCTGTGCTTCACCACCGGAGATACTGCGTGCATCACGACTCAGTGTAATGTACCCCAGTCCCACATCATGTAAGAAATACAGTCTTTCATAGAGTTCTTTCAGTATGGACTCTGCGATCATCTTCTGCTGTTCGCTCAGGTGTGCAAAACTCTTTTCGTCAGCAAAGAAGGCATAGGATCTTTCTATAGGCATATCAATGATATCTGCGATATTTTTCCCTTCTATCTTCACCGCCAAAGAACGCGGACGAAGCCTGTGCCCGCCACATTTGTCACAGATCTTTTCTGTCATATACTCCGAAAGGTCTTTTTCGTCCTTGAACATATCATGTGCAAATTTGACAACACCCGGCCACTCACGCTTGAGCTTATGGCGTTTCCAGGTAAAGTCTACAGAGCTTCCATTTCCATAGAGGATCGCTTTTTGCTGATGGGGCGCAAGTTCACCATATGGGATTTTAATGTCAATATCATTTTGTTCACAAAAGGCGTTCAGAAACTTTGTGTAGTAGCTTTTGTTAAACCCATACATGATCTTGACCGCACCTTTTTCGATGCTCAACTCCTGGTCTATGACCTTTTTAATGTCTATAGCATAACGGATACCCAAGCCATCACATGCAGGACAAGCCCCTTTGGGCGAATTAAAAGAAAAACTTACTGGCTCCAGCGGTTCAAAACTTAATTTACAGTCAAAACATGCCAAATGCTCCGAGTAGTGCATATGCTGACGCTCAAAGTCAATCTCCTCAAAGTTCAGCACCTCTATTTCAAGCTCACCGTAACTCTCTTTAAGTGCTTTTTCCACATCCTGCCCTATACGGTCACGACTCTCTTCTTTGACCACCACACGGTCAATCACCACTTTGATCGTATGTTTTTTGGTCTTTGAGAGTTCTATCTCATCATCAAGACGTACCATGACACCATCGATCATTGCACGTACATATCCTTTGTGACGAAGCGACTCCAGCATGTCTGCAAAGGTACCTTTCTTCTCTTTGACAAGGGGTGCCATGATGACAAGTTTTGCCCCTTCAGGAATACGCAAGACTTCCTCAATAATGTCTGAAGCGGACATGGAAGAGATTGGTTTGCCACACTGATGGCAGTACTGTTCACCTACACGTGCAAAAAGCAAACGCAGATAATCATAGATCTCGGTGATCGTGCCTACGGTGGAGCGCGGGTTTTTGGATGTCGTTTTCTGGTCAATGGCTATGGCCGGAGTCAGTCCTTCAATTTTGTCAACGTCCGGTTTGCCCACACGCCCCAGAAACTGTCTTGCGTAACTAGACAGAGACTCTATATAGCGTCTTTGTCCCTCTGCATACAAGGTAGAGAACGCCAAAGTAGATTTTCCGCTTCCAGAGATCCCTGTGACAACCACAAGCTGATTTTTGGGGATACTCAGGTCTATATTTTTTAAGTTATTTTCTTTTGCACCATAGACATGTATCATCTCTTTTTTTACTGCCATTTTTTATCCCACTTTCTCATTTCTTATTTGATCACAGCCATATTTTTTTTATCAACATACCCAAAGTAAACAGATACAAGACCAAAAGTGCTGTTTTATGATTTTTTGAAGTGACATGATCTTTGAGCCATATACCCAACGCAACACCTGCCAGCGATGCAAATGCAACGAACAAGCCGTGATGGAAATCGATCGTTCCTGTACTTAATCTACTGATCAAGCCCGAAATAGATGAAAATACCACAAAAAAAAGTCCGGCGCTTACGGCTTTTTTGATGGGGTAATGCAGAAGTCCCACAAGTAATGGGGTTAGCACTATAGATCCGCCAATCCCCAATGTGATCGAAAAAATACCTATCACAACACCGATCACAAACAATAACAGTCTGGATACAGTCTTTGTCACAGACTCGTCATCGTGAACCCGGGAGAAGATTAACCTGAACAGTGAAAAGGACACCAATCCAAAAAAGAGATATTGCAAAAGTGTATCTGAAACCATATGGGTAACATATCCGCCTATATATCCGCCGATGAATCCCCCCAAACCGACAAATACCCCCTCTCCTATGATGAGGGAACCTTTTTTATGGTTAAGATAGGAGCCATACAGGGAAGAAAAAACCATCTGTACAATAGAGATACCAATGGCATCCTTAATGTCAAACCCAAGAAGCATCAAAGCCGGAACCAGTATGATACCTCCGCCAATGCCAAAGAATCCGGACATTGCACCTACGGAAATACCGACTGCTATAAGCTCAAAAATCATTTGTACTCCAAAAAATAATTTGGCATTATAGCATTATTTTGTCTATTCTATAAATAGGACTTACGACGATAATATGAGGTGAATGTAGAGATTTTCCACTATATAGATCAAAAAGAGTGACATTATGGGGTAAAGTCTGCACAAGAAGCGTACCTGCAGGCATATCAGAAGGTTCCATAAAATATTTTTGATATACTTATACAAAACACATCAAGGGAGTTTGCTTACATGGGAGTTATTAAAAAGATCCTGACACTGCTGAGTGCTGCATTATTGATCATTCTTATTTACATCACAGTACAGCTTGTTGAGATACGTAAAATGGACAAGCAATATAAATCCGACTATGCAACACTCCATTCTGTGGAATTTGGCATGTTCAACTCAGACATGTGGACGACCAAGATCACCAAGGTGATAGATGACAAAATAGCCTCTTTCAATATAAACCCAACCAACCGGGAAGAGATCAAAGGATACATAGAACTTGTGATCGATACACTGATCATGGAAGCGGACCGGGTCGTTCGCGAACACAACAAAGGCAAACGCGGCTTTTTTGACAGCCTTATAGGATCAACCAAACAAATGATAACAGACTCCCTGGTAGATATCAGAGGACTGAGAAAACGTGTTCCGGAATTTACCAATGCGGTCATGTCTGAAGTGGAAAAGCCCGAAAACCAGGAAAGAGCCAAAGTATTTTTACGTGCTAAAATAAAAGAGTTTATGCAAAGCAGACTTCAACTGACTACAGATATGAGCCCCTATTACAATGTACTCAAAAAATACAACACCACTGATCTGAAGACCTGTAATGACATCTTGAACGCCAAAATGCTTGAAACACATAAGAAAATGCATGGCGATATGCTTCTGATGCTGGCAGTGGCCTTCATGATCATATTTTTCACCGTGATTCAGGGAACACTAAATTCAGCCAACCTCTTTTTGCTTTCAGGCACCACGATATCGCTTCTGGTATCGGGGATTATGCTGCCCATGCTTGATATCGTAGCCAAGATCTCCAAACTCTATTTTGTCATACTGGACAATGCTGTTGTATTTGAAAACCAGCTGCTTTTCTTTCAAAGTAAAAGTATCTATGACCTGGTCAGGCTGCTCCTGCAGTATGATGAAGCAAGAATGATACTTGTAGGGGTTTTGCTCGTAATGTTCTCGATCATTTTTCCTACACTTAAACTTCTATCAACGTACATGTACTATTACAGTTCCAGTATCATAGGAAACAATCCTGTCACACGTTTCTTTGCCCTCAAATCAACAAAATGGTCCATGGCTGATGTATTCGTTGTCTCCATCTTTATGGCGTATCTGGGGCTTGATGGGGTGGTCGATCATCAGCTTGAACGTATCGAAGGGGCAAGTGATCCTATCAATATCATTACCACCAATGAAACACATTTGGAAGTGGGATTCTTTTTATTCTTGGGCTTTGTACTTACAAGCTTTGTACTCTCCATCATGGTTGGGAACAAAAGAGACAAAGAGTTACATCCGGAACAATAAGTCCCCAAAAGGGGTTTAGCGCTCATCGAGAAAAGGCTGAGAAAAAAATGCTTCAATGGCCTCTCTCATTTCTGTAGGATCTTCTATCCGATTTACATCATTTCTAAAAGCTGAAGCACCTTGATAGCCGGCTTTGGAGTAGGAGTGCAGGTTTTTCCTGAATATGATTGCGCCATAGCTATCGTAATGCTCTATCATCTGATCAAAATGCTCCAAAACAACCTCTTTGATAAGTGCTGGGGTCGGCTCGGACATGCCTTCTTTGATCTGTTTAAAAATCCATGGTTTTCCTACCGCGGCACGTCCTATCATCACACCTTCAGCCCCAGTGTATTCTTGGACCCATTTGGCTTTTTCGGGACTGTCTATATCTCCGTTGGCAAACATAGGGATGGAGACTGAACGCTTGATCTCTGCCAAGGCATCATAATCGACAGCTGCCTTGTACCGCCCTGCTCTTGTACGTCCATGGACTGCTATATAGTCCGCCCCGGCATCCTCGCAAAGCCTGGCTATCTCAACATGGTTTTTCTCATTAAATCCCAAACGGAACTTTACAGACGTATACTCTTTGTTGGAATATTTTTTGATGGTCTCTATGACTTTGGCCATTTGCGGCAGATCTGTCAGCAAAGATGAGCCTTGGAGGTTGTTGACCACCTTAGGTGCCGGACAACCACAGTTCAGATCTATGCCAGTCACGTCTTTGCGTGTATTGATGATCTCTACGGCACGTTTGATGACATCCAGGTCAGAGCCAGCTATCTGAATGGAGTATGGCTTTTCTATGGGGGCTTTTTCAAGCATGCGTTGGGTCTTTTTGGAATGATGCACCAGTGCATTGGAACTGATCATCTCAGAGATGGTAAGATCTACCCCAAACTTTTTTACAACAGAACGAAAAGGAAGGTCGGTAAACCCCGCCAAAGGGGCTAAAGCATATAGTGGTTCACTGAAGTCTAACGTAGACATTAAGTATTAGAGATAGCGGTTTTCATTACAAACAGAATAAATATCAATGATATCTTCCAGCTTGTATTTACTGTTTTGTTTTTTAAGCTGATAAAATGCTCTGAACTTCAGGAACTCGTCTTCTTCCTGTTCTTCAAGATAAGTACCTACCTGATCAAGAAGTTCATACTCAAAAAGTAAATACAAGTAGGCATTCTGTGCTTTGGGATTTTCTTTTTGATAGGTATGGAAAAGTGTAAGATTCTCGTCAGGCCTAAAGTATTTTTTTGTCACTTCCGCAATGGAGATAAAGTTGGAACAGGAAAGTTTCAGCCCTTTGACAAAGTCTGTAAGGATCTCTTTATTGAGTCCCATATCATCTTCCTGGTTCACTCTTTTTAACATCACTAAAAAATTATCTATATCAAATACCTGAATGTATTTACGTGCTGATTCAAAGTTTGCTTTTTTGGCAAATGCCTGCAAGGCCTCTTTCTGTACTGCTTCAGAATAATCCGAAGTTGACCTCATCACATCCTCAACAAATTTTTCATCCGTTTTCAAACGATTCAATCTATTTTGGGTCAAGATCGGATTACCCAGGCTAAAAACTTTGGTCATCTTCTCTTCTTTAAGATCAACATACTCACCATTTTTGATCTTCAGTATCATATTCACAACTCTAGCGAGACGCGAACTTAAGCCCTCAACATTGTCATTGACGATCAACGAGGCTTTGCTTAGAAGCACTGCGGACCTTTGTATGTCATCCATAGCATATTTTTGTTCTTTTGGCTCATTCACAAGTGACCAGTAAAGGGCATCTTCTAAAGTATCCGTATCTTTTTGCCATTTCTTAAGTACAAAGTAGTTTCTTAGACCATAAAAAAACATATGAGCAACAGTAAATAAAAAAAGAAGTATCATCGGAAGCGTCACCCACACAGCTATAGGAAAGCTTAAATTGATCCCCAGTACTTCCAAGCTGTAATTTCCAGGGTTTACAGTATATGCTACTGCTCCTATGATCGCTATGAGTGCGATTGCTGCGAAAATATATAATCTAAGTTTCATGATATATCCCTTTTTAGTATAGACTTAAGGCTGCAAAAAATCTACTGTTGTTCTTTCTCCGTGATCTCACGGCATGTAATACAAAAGCGTGCAAAGTTCTTCACTTCAAGACGTGCCTTGCCGATAGGTTCTTCACACATTTCACAGATACCGTAAGTTCCTTGTTTTATTTTATCCAAAGCAAGTTCAATTTCGTTTAATTCTTTACGTTGTTGTACCAATATTGCACTATCTACAATACTTTCAGCTGATGCTGCGGCATAATCACCTTCATCATTCAACTCAAGCTCTCTCATCCCGTCAAGTTCCAACATTGTACCTCTGAGATTTTTTTCAATTTGCACTCTTCTGTCCAAGAGTTTGTTTTGAAACTCTTCCAATTCTTTTTGTGTTAACATTGCTGCTTTATCCCTATGCGTATAATTTATTTATGATAAGGGTGATTGTGGTTGATCGTCAATCCTCGAAACACCTGCTCAAGAGCAACCACCTTCACCAACTTATGTGAAAGCGTTATTTTACCAAATGATACGGCACAATTACATTTGTCCAAAAATGCCCTCTCAAAGCCGTATGAACCGCCAATGAACAAGTTTACCTGAACGCTATCCTTAAGCAAATTCGCAAAATCATGGCTATCTATCTCTTTAGAAGAAGGATCTAAAGCGATATTGAAGCCATTTTGCATATATTTTTCCAATGCTTTGGTATAGGATCTTTGTGCTGCTAAAGCAGATATGTCGTGGGCTTTTGCTATGTCTTTATCGTATACCTCAATCACTTCCACTTTTGCAAAAGGCTTTGCGATTTTTTTATAATGTTCTATAAGACCTGCATAGAGATTGTCTTTGCCTTTTTTGTCGACCACAATGACATTAATTTTCATCATGCGTATCCACTTCTTCTG
>CAYXZY010000050.1:0-7370 GCA_964469685.1 uncultured Sulfurovum sp.
CAGGTAGCCATCAATCAAACATGTCCAGGACACTGTTCCCTTTACCAAAGACATCCAGAAGTGAAGATTCTTCTTCATCCTCAAAAACATTTAACGGGGAATCATCGAACATGTCAAACACCTTGTTATAGGCTTTAGAACTTTTATACATGATACCTGACATGAATTCTGTGGATTCGCCTGAGGTCTTGAAGCCTTTGTAAAAGCTGGTACCCGAATCTTTAATGTCTCCCAGGAAGGTATCGCCAAGCGCTGTGGAACCAAAGACTTTTTTTTCTTTCTTTTTGTTAAGACCAAATACCGATGGCAGTCCATAGCTCTCGCCTTCTTCAAGCTCTATCATATCTGCTATGCTCTCCATGATGCCGTCTTCCTGCTTGACACTGTTCTCTTTGGTCTTTTGTATGCCGGCTGCTTCTTTGACCGAATCGATCGCATCATCCAGAAAGGATGTCTTCTTTTTGGGTTGCTCTTTTTGGATACCCATAAGATCTTTTGCATCATCGACAAGCCCTCCCAGCAGGGAGGTTTCCTGTTTATCTTCAAGTTCATCCTTGCTAAAACCCACTGTATCTACACCCTCATCTTCCATCTGTGTATACAATGTTGTAATCTTGGCTTTCTTTTTGGGTTTGTCTTCATGGATGCCCACTGTTTCTTTCACATTATCAACCATGTCTGTCAACAATGTACCGCCCTTCTTGCTTCCTGTACTGTTCGCAACGGTATCCATAACATCATCTATCAAAGATTGCTTTTGGGGCGTATCATCCTTAGTGCTGACAGTGGTCACTGTACGTACAGACTCTACTTTTTTCACCTCATCTTCGCTATCTAAGGAATCTTTGACCGTATCACTGACACTCTTGGCAACATCTTTAAAAGTATCCATAAAATCAGCACTTGCAACTCCGGAGAAAACAAACATGATACATAAAATACAATTTTTCATCACTCACCTCTTCATCATAGTATAGCATATATTGAAACCCTGCTTCCCCCTGCAATGCTATTGGTTGATAATATAGGCAGGTGACTCAAGTGTACGTTTGATGAGTTTTAAAGGAATGGTCAGTATATCTCCCACTGCCGATGTCTTGACGACAGGTTTATCTATGGTACCTGTGATCTTGAGTCCCACTGTCACACTTTTGTCTTTGCCCATCAAAATGTAACCAAGCAGCGGCAGGTTGCCTACGACTTTTCCCAACTCCCTTGCTGTCTGAATGGCCAGATCCATCTGCATACCTTTTGTTTTCAGGTCAATACTTCCTTTGCCTATCAGTGTGGCAGAGCTTCCCTTGATATAGATTGAATCAAAGATGACTTTATTTTTTGTCATACGGTATTCTGCCACTCCCTCTATGATCTTAAATCCTTTTTCAGAAAAACCCGGACGGCTCAGTGTGGCAAGTGCGGGTATGGTATTGATAAAAGCCAGTGTGTTGTTGTAGGCCTTGAAGTCTTTCATCATACCGCCCTCTATGATGATCTGTCCTTTGAGTGTCTTGTCTGGATTACCCGATATTTTAAGGGTATACCGACCGTGCTTCAACCCTTTAAACTGTATGAGCGGATGCAACATCTTGTCTTTGACCCGGAGTGCCTTGACGGAAAAGTTATTACCTTTCTTGGAGAACTTCACTATGTCCCCATCCAGTGATGCAAATGCCTGTATGTTGCTGTTTGGCTTGATCTCTATATCGTAACTGTCCGTTACCAATGTATATTTGTCATACCTTATCTTTGAGTTTTTACCCAGTATGACAAGGCTTTTGGCCTTTTTTTTACTTTTGCCTTTTGCCTTTGAACGTTTTTGATGTACGCTCAAGACCTTTTTAAGATCGATATTGAGATTTTTCACTGTCAGACGTGATTTTTTGCTGTTATAGTAGAGTCTTTTGTTGAAAGCATAAAAATCAAGGTTCCCGTTTTTTACTGTACCGCTACAGGGAACCCGCGTAAGACATTGGCCGTTTTTTTCATAGAAAAAACAAGCATTGCGGCGCAATATACCTTTAAACGTATAATGACCGCTGCCTTTTTGGAGAATATCCAGCTTTCCGCCTTCCATCTCTATGCCCAAATTTTGCAAATACGGCTTGATCTTATCCAGCTTCTCAGCCTGTATCCGTATGCCCTCTTTCTGGTTACTGACTTTCAGTCCCAATGAAGGGATATCCACACGTGTATTTTTGCTGTAGTCCAGGGTGAGCGGGAACTTCTTGTTCTTGAGCACCAGGAACTTCTTTTTGTCCCCTATGCTTATCTGTTTGGCATCAAGTCTGAGGTCTGCTTTCTTGCGTGTGAGATCCACCTTCCCTTTTACCCTTCCTTCATACCAGTCCTCTTTAAGATGTACGTTATCAAGCTGTACTGTCTTTTTATGATAAGACACTTTCCCTCCCAGTACGGGAAGTGAAGTTTTTTCTATGTCAACCGTGCCTTTTTTCAACGTTGCATCTACCGTAATAGGATTTTGTTTAGTATTGTCATACTGTATGTTTGCTTTGGAGACGGGCAGTTTGATATTCTTGTACCATACTTTGCCATTTTGCATATCTACATTCACAAAGACGCTGGACTTCGTAGTGTCATTACTGTCATTGAGGGGTATGTCCATTTTTAGCGTGACATCCATCGCTTCACCTGTATGTTTCAAAGGTAGATCTATATCGTAAGAGCGTAGGATCTTATGAAGTTCTTTATCTAAGATCGTATGCATTTTCAGATGTAGGGTAAGTACCGTCTCTTCTTTTCCAAGACCGGTGATAGCAATGGTACTTCCGTTCATATCTCGCTCTTGATACTTAGGGTTTTTAAGATCAAAATGCAAGGCATGATCCGCATAGGTTAGTACAAAACTGTCAGCCCTTACAGGATCAAGTTCTTTTTGAAAGAAGATCTCTACATCTTCAAAAAGAACCTCACCCTTCAAAGCATCAAAGTCCATCTTGAAACCTTCTTTGGTGATGTAACCCCGTCCCGAGAGTGAACGCAGTGTATAACGTTCTGCCAGAACTCTGTCCACTATCCAAGCCTTTACGGATGCTTTCAGATCAAATGTATCGATCACGGTTCTAAGGTCTGTAAAAGTGTCACTTTGTACCTGAAAATCAATGTTGTCACCTGTCTTTTTTGCAGTAAAAGTACCGGTGATATGATAGGCGTCAAAGTCCCCTTGGGTTGCCAGGACATGGGTCTTGAGATCATAGGTGAGTTCACCCTTTATATTGATAGCATCTTTTTTAATGTAGAGCAAAGAGACCTCGGCAACAAGTTTCTCTTTCTCTCTGTGGATATTCCCTGCTATCTCATAGTCATCACTGGTGATATAAAGTGTCTCATCTGCAAAAAATACATTGATATGGTTATCGCTGAAGGTGACATTTTGTACATCGATATACTCAAAAAATGTCAAAAGATATTTGATCTTGTCAAACGTTTCATCCACATTCTCAAAGCTTGGCTTAGACTTACTTCTGGGTATCTCGACCTTATCTGCCCGGAGGGTCAACTTTTTATCCAGTTTGATGTATAATCCCTCTACCTTATATTTACCCAAGTAGAGCGTATCTGTCGAAATACCGACCTTTAGCCAGACAAAGAGAGCAGCAAAAATGAAAACCAGGATGATCAATGTATCTCTAAACCATCTATGCAGAACCTGCATAGTATGGGTAGAAAACATAGCACTGGCTCTTATCATCTCACTTACCTTTTATATTACGCTGCCTGTCAAAACAGAAAAAATACTCTCTATTCCCCAAGGTGCTTCTAGTCAAAACATTATATCACAGCTGAACAAAAGTGGCTATGATGTAGGCTTCATTGATGCCCTGATTCTCTCGAAAATGGGTAAAATCAGTCAAGGGGAACTCAGATTCAAAACCCCTTATGTCAACCGCATAGATTTTCTATATCAGCTTACCAAAGCAAAGGTACCTCTCTATAAGATCACACTCATCCCCGGAGAGACCACCGAGATCTTTTTAAACATCGTGGCCGAGAAGATAGAGATAAACGCAACAAAACTTTTAGATGCCTACCACACGCACTCCCCCTACCCTGAGGCAGGTATCTCAGCAGACACCTATCTTGTGCCCAAAAAGATGAACGAAGAGAAACTGGTAAAATTCTTGCTTGCCAGCTCCCAAAAACACTACAAAAAACTCTCCACCAAGTACTACGGAGACTATAACCGGACCAAGTGGCGCAAGATCCTGACCATTGCTTCCATCATTCAAAAAGAAGCTGCCAATAATGAAGAGATGCCCCTGGTCGCTTCCGTGATCTACAACCGCCTCAAAAAAAACATGCGTTTACAGATGGACGGTACGCTCAACTACGGCAAATACTCCCATATAAAGGTCACGCCTGAGCGTATCAGAAACGACAAGAGCAGCTACAACACTTACAAATACAAAGGGCTGCCGCCTACGGCTATCGGTGCGGTCAGCACACATGCCATAGATGCCGCAGTCAATCCGGCAAAAACCAACTACCTCTACTTCATGCGAAACAAACAAGGGGTGCATGACTTCACCGATACCTATAAAAAGCATCGTAAAAATATCAAAAAAGCAAAATGATCAGCCAAAGATGAACTGGACAAGGTTCAGTATGAACATCGCTATAAACCCTACTTTGTAGACCATGAACTCATGGCGCTGAATAAATGACATGCTCTTGTCAAAATAGGGTTTGACCTTTGTAGGGTTCGTGATCTCATACTGCATCTCTGAGTAGTTATGGTAGCGTTTATCCGTATTTGTATCCAGCGCTCTTAAGATGACCGATTCGAGCCAGTCGGGTATCTTGGGGTTGAACTTGCTGGGTTCTTTGACCTTCTTCTCAAAGCTTGGAGTCTGAAAAGGCTCGATCTCCCCAAACGGGTACTTTTGTGTCAAGACTTCATAGAGTGTCACCCCTATAGCATAGATCTCTGTCTGCTCCGTGATAGGCGCAGCGTTGAATCGTTCAGGGGCAAGATAGCTTGGTGTTCCCGCTCTTGTGACATTGGAATACGCTTCAGTGATACTTCCAAAATCAACCATCTTAAAAACAGTCTTGCCTTTTCGCTCGGTCACCATGATGTTTTCAGGCTTTATGTCTCCATGTACCAGGTCATATTTGATGAGAAACTGCGACATCTTGAGTAAAAAAATGGCCAATTGTATGGACTCATCTACCGATAGCGGCTTTTTCTCAATACTGTCTTTGAGTGATTGACCTTTGATATATGCCATAATATAATAACGGTGCGTTCTATTTTTGGGCACTGCCGCTTTAGGGAAGAATCCTGCCTTGAGGCGTTTGGCCATCCAGACCTCTTTGACATAGAAATCAAGTATTGTCTCATCTTCAAGTGCTTCATAGGGCGGGAATTTAATCACATAGTTAAAGCCCTTTTTCTCACACAGCCAGGTACGTTTATTTTGAATGAGCGGCTTGATGAGCTTATAGCCATCGATGACCTCACCTTTCTTGTAATGCTCCTGCACTATCAGGTCAGATTCTTTCATCTGCAGTCTGGGGTCGATCTCATTGATCTCAAGTACCACGGCTGTGGTATCATCTGGCAGCAAATGCTTATGTTTCTTAGAAGCTTTTTTCACCAAGAATGCTGCGCCGGTTTTCATGCCGTTGACAATCTCTTCTTCGGAAAGCTCATTGTACAATCCATCCGAGCATAAAAGTATCTTATCTCCGGCAAGCAGATTGTTCTCGAAGTAGTAAGGAGATACCATCTCTTCCAAGCCCATCGCAGAAGTAAGCACATTCTCCATACCCTCTTCATCCATACTGTGGTCATGTGAAAGCTGCGCGAAATTTTCTTCCCTAAGAAGATAAATACGACTATCTCCAACATTGGCACCATAGAGCCTGTCTCCTTCTATGACCACCAAGGTCAAAGTCGTGACCAGTTCTTCACGCCCGTAATCTTCCAGGGACTCAAGGTAAAGCACACGGTTGATATTTTCTATAAAGTGATGTATGGACTTCTCCATACTCCATGACCTCGGGCGGTTCTTTAAGGAGTGCACCAAAAAATTACACGTTCTCTTTGCTGCTTCAGCCCCTTGCATCGCAGAGCCCACCCCGTCACACACCACGGCCACCGTGATGTTCTCCATGGCCTTTACCTCATAAAAGTCATCCCCTGTGAGCTTAGTGCCTTTGGCAAGCGTCAGTCCTGAGGTGTGTATGTTTTGTTGCGACATGGGTTGGCCTTTGTATTATTGGGGTAGATTATAACATGTAGTGAAGTGTTTGCTAAGTAGGTAGATGGTTAAAATGTATGCAATACACTTCCTGTTGTTTTGTTATCACCCTTTCTGATAACACATTTCATATAAAGTTGCAACACTCAGTACACCGTCAATATACCTCCCTTAGATACCCATCACTTCTCTCACTGTTTCCTAAACGAAAACCGCTAAAGTGCTTCATTAGGAACAGCAGCCCGCACCACTGCAGTCATCTTTTTTGATAAAATTAGGTTTAAGAACAAAATAAAGCACAAACCCCCAAAGTACCACTGAGGAAAGTATCGAAATGATGCCGCCCTCTTCATCCATATGTATCAGTGAAGCAGGGTCAATGGCCGAAGCATCAAAAATATAGTCCAATCCCAGACCAAAGAGTATACTGCCTATGACAATACTCCCCAGGTAAATCACCAGTGATCTTGAACCCAGCATTTTCTTTACGACACCAATGGTCACCGTGTTGGTTGCAGGTCCAGCCGACAAGAACACAAAAGCAGCTCCTGCACTGACACCTGAAAGCATTAACCCCGCAGCAATGGGCAATGATGCAGTTGCACACACATACATAGGCACAGCAACAGCGATGACTATAAGGTAAGAGAGCCAGTCATATGCTTTCAGTACTTCAGAAAGATTATCCGGAATGGCTACCGTAATGAGTGCGCCCAAAAGAAGTCCCCAGAACAATGGTTTGGCAATATCGCCCAGAAGTGTTACAAAAGCGTATCTCATTGCTTTCATCAAAGAAAACTTTTTAGTGGTCTCTATGTCAGTTTCACAGCAAGCGCCCGTACTTGTCGCACAAGACACATCTTCTTTTGTCGCATTGAGCTGAAATGAAGCCGGTGTTTGTGGAGACACAGTAGAAAATGCAGGTTTTGCCACCTCTTCTTTATCGAAAATATTCGTAAGAATGCCTGCTATCATGGCGATGATCATCGATGTAATAGCACGATACAGTGTAAAGATCCATCCAAAGATCCCGTAGGTAGCCAAAATGGAGTCAACCCCTGTAATAGGCGTAGAAATAAGAAAAGAGAGTGTCGCACCTTTGCTTGCACCTGATTTTTTAATGGAGCTAGCCAGTGGGATGACCCC
>CAYXZY010000051.1:0-2679 GCA_964469685.1 uncultured Sulfurovum sp.
GTGGTCTTTGCGGTGGAGAAGGGTGCGCTTCTTGTGGTGGACAGAGAGACACTTGAGAGCAAAGAGCTGAAGCTTAAAGGTAAAAAGTTTAAAAGTAAGCAGCTTAAGTTGAATAAAAAGTCCGGTATCGAGGGGCTGGCATACCATGATGGGCTGTACTATATGAGTGTGCAGGCCAAAGAGAAAAAAGATGCCCGCATACTGGTGGTCAAAGCCGGAAAGAACTATGCGAAGGTCAAAGAGGTCATCAAGCATGGCATTGTAGATGCCGCGGGGCTTTACTACACAGAGGGAAAGCTATACATCGTCAGTGACAAGAAAAACAAACTGTATGTCTACTCGCTGAAGCAAGGCAAGGTGCTACAAAAAATAAACCTTGATAAATTTGCCCAGGAGGGCATTACCTTGGATGCGATGGGCAATGTGTATTTTGCAGATGATGAGGGCAGTGTGAAACGCTACACAAAAGAAGCACTGAGGCTGAAATATTAGCCCGGTAGTGGTGCTTTTAAGTCAATTTAAAACAAAAAAGACTATATTGGTCAGACTATAAATGATGAAAAACTACGATCAAGGAGAATGAATAGCATGGGTGATAGAGACGAAACCAGACGTTTGATGGAGCTGCAAAAGGATGCACTCAAAGAAGAGCATGGCGTAGATCTGGAAAGTTCCAAAAATCGCATACCGGCCAATGCACGAAGTGCGAACAATGCCAAAATAGCAGCACTGTATGAAGATGCGGCAGAGTATGAAGCAGAGCTTGAGGTCTTTGAAGCTGAACTTGAGATACTCAATGACAATGCGCTGAGTGATCTCATTGCCAAGCTTAATGAAAATAACCCAGGGTATGAGGGGGATTATGAGCAGGAGATAGCGACAGTGGTGGTGAATGCCTGGACGCAGCTTGCGCAAGAGCAAAACGCGCAGCTTGAAGAGCAGATAGAACTTCTTAAAAAGACAACATTTTCAGATATGGTAGAGAAGCTCAATGAGGCGTTTCCTGACTATGCAGGTGACTTCGAAGCAGAGATACGAGAAGTACTGGTGAAAAGGTGGGAATTCCTCATCGATATCAAAAAAGAGCATATCGCAGATGAGAGAGCAGATATGAAGCTTCGTGGTATGAAGCCAGACCACATACGAAAAGTCTACTATAACTACCACGGAGTGGTTGTCTAAGAGACATCCTTCGTTAGGAAGAACATGCAAGGGTAAGATTTTTGGACTCTTCCGGTGTCTCTTCTGCAAAGTGCTCGAACTCGGGCAATTCATCAAAGGGATGCTGTGCGATATGCAGCAGTGTTTCTACCATCGTAAAATCTCCCAACCTTGCCTTGTCTATGGCTTTTTGCAGCATATAGTTCTTGAGTACATACTTTGGGTTGGTCTGAAGCATCGCTTCGTGACGCTCTGACTGCGAACGTGTCTCTTTGGCCAGGCGTGCATCATAGAGAGTCAGCCAGCTGTCAAAGGGCACGGGGTTCATCGCCAGCTCAAAAATGGGCATTCTCTCTCCATCATAACGGCTAAGTGCTCGAAAGAACTGCGTATGGTCTATGTGGGCATCCTGCAGTGTACCAACAAGGCTGGTGATGAGCTGTGCGTCTTCTGGGTGTGCATGTACAAGACCAAGCTTTTGACGCATGACATGGATGTAGGCATCGGGGTAGATAAACGCTCCGTAATCATCGAGTTTTTGCTGCATCCTTGTCTTGTCAATGATGGGTGAGAGAGCCTGTGCCAGCATGGTGAGGTTCCAGTAAGAGATGTTGGGCTGGTCTCCGTAGCGGTAGCGTCCTGCCTTGTCCGTCTTGTTACACACAAACCCAAACTCAAAATCATCCAGCATGGCAAAGGGCCCATAGTCCATGGTGAGACCTGCGATGGACATGTTGTCCGTGTTCATCACGCCGTGACAAAAACCAATGCCCTGCCACTGTGCTATCAGCCTGGCAGTACGCTCTACAACTTCGGCAAAAAACTTGAAATAACGGTCTTCATCGTCTTGCAGATGCGGGTAGGAATCTGTGATGACGTAGTCTGTGAGTGCTTGAAGTTTCTCATACTCCTTGGTATAGCTGAAGTACTCAAACGTTCCAAAGCGTACCCAGCTTTGTGAGAGCCGCATGACTATGGCGGCATATTCGACAGAGTTTCGCAGTATTTTTGTTTTTGAGCCTATGATGCCCAGTGCTCTGGTGGTAGGAATGCCCAGATGGTGCATTGCTTCACTCATAAGATACTCGCGTATAGAGGAAGGAAGGGCCGCTCGCCCATCTGCTGTCTTGGAATAGAGTGTTTCACCGCTTCCTTTGGTTTGCAGGTACCATCCATTGCATTGTCCGTAATTGATGGCTCTTCCATCACCCAGACGCGGGGCGTAATTGCCAAACTGGTGACCGGCGTAGCACATGGCATAGGGTTGTGTTTGTTTAGGGATGAAGGTACCGTTTAGCAGTGCTGTAAACTGTGAGGCATCCAAGGTGTGTGCATCCAGGTCAATGAGTTTGGCTGCCTGGGGGTTGAAACTGATAAGATAGGGCTCTTCCAGTGGCGTGGGCTTGGTAAAGTCATAAAATTCGCTATCAAGCAAAAGGTATGGGCTGTGGAGTGTCAGGTTGTCTAGTGTCATAGGATGTTTTACATTGCTTATGCTTAAGGGGAGGTGAGCTTTGT
>CAYXZY010000051.1:2779-7150 GCA_964469685.1 uncultured Sulfurovum sp.
TGCGATACCCATGATAAGATAGAGTGCATGGATCATCTCTGAGTAGTCATGTAAGGCTATCTTGAAGACCACCATGAGCGCTTCGATGGATAGTGCTATGATAATGGCGATGGAAAATTTGGTCAATACTTTGGCATCTTCATTGATTTTGCTGTAATTTTTGAAAAAGACCTCTCTTTCAAGTATGGTTTTGGCAAGATCAAAAACAGCAAGACCAAGGGTGAGAGAAACAATGGGTTTGAAGATAGCATCCAGCGTAAGGTTATCTGGGAAAAATAGACTAAAGACAAAACTAAAAAGTGCATAGACTACAGCAAAAAACGCAAACGCCATAAGTGAGAAGCCTATGGCCTTATAGAAAAACTGTGTAAATTCATTGAATCTTGGATTGAGCTCTATGAGTCCCAATCTTCCTAAGAGTGTCGAGACTCTAAAATCCATGAAGATATACTGGTCGTCTTCTTTTCTCATAACGGTGATACAGGTGTGTCCGGTTGCTGAGTTGATATAGGGGCTGCTGATGGAAAAGTCATCTTCTTTTTCAACCATTTTGCTGATCAGGTAACTTCTGTCCTGTCCTTTGGCAGATACTTCGACCTTTTTTCTAAAGACATTCGGTGTATTTTGTACATAATCCAAATCTGTCAGGTAGATGAGCTCCAAGGAAGGAAAGACTTTAAATAACTTTTTGTAGTTACTTGATGATTTTTCCTGTATAGAACCATTGTTCTTCATGGTTGTGATGATGAATTTTGCAATATCCTCTCTGTTTTTTTCATAAGTTTTTATAAATTCTTTCATGGTATCTCCTTTTGTTTAGTGGTTTGCGTAGAGAAATCGAAATATTTTTTCTCTAGAGCCTGTATAGATCTCATTGGTCTGAAGGGTGATCCTGTCTCTTGGGAACGGCAGCCCCACATCCAGGATCTCATGGATACTTTGTTCTCCTTGATGCATCATAATGACCCTGTTACTTACATAGAGTGCCTCTTCGACGTTGCCTGTGGTGATGATCACTGTACACTTGGTACTTTTCTGGATCTGTGCAAGGTAGGCTTGCAGTTTGTACCGGGTTTTTGTATCCAGTGCACTAAAGGGGTTGTCCATTAAAAGTACATCAGGATGGATGGCCAGTGCTCTGGCAATGGCCAAACGTTTTTTCTTTTCCATGCATAGTTTGCTGGGAAGTATATCTTGCACATCTTCCAGCTCGGCCATGCTGATGAAGTAGTGTACCCGTTGTGTCAATTCCTGAGGTTCAAGTTCGGGCATGACTTTTTTGAGTACCGTTTCTATGTTCTCATAGGCAGTCAGCCAAGGTAGAAAATTGTGCTTTTCAAAGACGACTGATCGGTCTTGCCCGGGCCCTTCAATTTTACGACCTCTCAGTGTGATCTTACCCTGGGATTGTTTGTCTAGTCCTGCGATGATGTTTAAAAGTGTGGACTTTCCGCTGCCGCTGTTGCCTACGATGGAAATGATCTCATTCTCATTGATCTGCAGGTTTACATCTTTCAGCAGGTGTACATTGTTCTTATACGCCTGAATGTTTGTTAAGGTTAAAAAAGCTGACATCATCATTCCTAGTGCATATAGTCAAAATAATTTGCAATTTTTTGCAAAAGGTAGGAAGTTGCCAATCCAACGACATAGACGATCATGATACCTATGAGCACGTGCTCATACATCTCTTCATTATAGGCATTCCATATCCAGAATCCCAGTCCTTTGTCCTCCAAAAGCATCTCAGATGGGAGGATGACGATCCAGGCAAGCCATAAAGAACGGCGCATTCCTTCAAATATGTAAGGCACCACCAGTGGCATAATAACATCAATGAGTTTTTCTGAGGCACTCAGCTGCAGTACTGTGGACATTTTGAGGTAATCCTTATGCATAGAGTGAACCCCTTGAATGGTGCTTGAGATCATCGGCCAAAGTGAGGCAATAAATACTGTCAGCAGTAATACCATGGTTGGATCCTGGATGAGCAATAAAACAAAAGGTAGCCATACAATAGGTGAGATAACGGTTAGCGCTGTATAAAAGACAGAAAAAGCCTCATTGAAACTTTGACTCAGTCCTGCTAGCAGACCTAAAGGTAGTCCGACAAACAATACTAAAGCAAAGCCCCCGAAGACATACGTGATCGTAGCAATGAGGTGCCAGAAAATTCCCTGTTCTTCATCATCCTCAATCATAAATGCATGTACCAATACTCCCTCATACTCTTGCCCATTTTCACCGGTACCACCAAATGCCGCATGGAATGTAGTACTGGGCGTTGGATAGCCTTCTACGAATGAGGCTGCAAGACTCCAGAGCCCAAGAAGTGTGAGATACATCATGCCCATGATCACTACTTTTTTGATATGTTTGGTATGCATGTTAGTGCCCTTTGGTTTCATGTGTCACTACGGCATCCTCACGTACCAACTGTAGCATACCACCTTCAATATTGATAGGTTTGAAGGCATGTGCTGTGAGGATTCGTGAAGCTTTGACACTTCTGTTACCTGATCTGCAATAGACAAGTATGTGTTTGTCATGATCCGGCATGAGTGTCTTAAACTGTGTGTCAAGTACCTGCACCGGGATGTTGATAGCATTTTTAAGATGTTTCTCTTTGTATTCTTTTTGGGTACGAACATCCAAAATAACGATATTTTCATCAGAATTCATACGTTTTACGGCAGATTTTGCATTGATGGATTCAAAATCTGCAAATATCCACCCTTTTGCATATGCATGTGAGACAAACAGTCCACACATGGTAAGCCAGTAGATAAGCAGTAATGACAGCATTAAGCGTATGAGACGTTTCACTCTCACGTTGAATCCTTGCAAGATATTTCTTTCTTTATTATATAGTCAATGATGAATTTTTCAAGGGAATGGGTGTATATTATTTAACCAATTTTATTTCTTTAAATGTTTTAATATTAATCATTTTTTCTTTCTATAAATGGATAAATGCTGATCTCTTCTGCTTGCAAAGTAACACGAAAGTAACTCTTGCATGATATACTCAAACTTAATAATATGTTTTCAAGGGAAAATGGTGAAAAAAACAGTATTAATTTTAGTATGTATGTGCAGTCTTGGTATGGCAAAAGTGGATATGAATGAACCCTTGCCGTTTTTGGAAACACTTAAAATGAGTGCCGAAGAGATAAATAAGTCGCTTCCAGTGATGTTGGACGGTGAACTTCGTCATGACAAAGTTGAAGTAGATGGTGATACGATGACGTTTAAATTTACAGTAGTGAACTTTACTGCTGAAGAGATGAATGCAGACAGGCTCACAAGTTATATGGAGGCTGACATAAGACAAGGGGTGTGTGGTGACAGTGACACACGATTGATGCTTAAAAGAAATCTCAAAGTGGTGTATGATTATGTGGGTAAAGAGAAAAAGCATATCACGCAGTTTACCTATGATGCCAAGAGCTGCGGCATAAAGAGTGTCTCAAAAAAACTGAAAAACATCCTCAATGTTTCAAAAAAAAGTTAATAAGTTTCGTTTTTAGAGCATCAAAATTTTTTCTAAACTCCTATAGCCTTTGAGACAGACCATGTGCCCATCTTGATCGATCTTTACGAGAGAGGGAAAGGCATTGGCACCCATAGAGCGTGCTTTGGCAAAGTCATGTTCCATGAGTGTCTGTGCGCGTTTTGAGTGATACAGGTTCAAAAAAGTCTCTTTGTCCTGCATGACATAGCTGCTGAGTACCTCAAGGCGGGTTATGTCTTTCCCCTGCGTATAAAAGGCATGTTGAATGGTTTCAAGATAGTCAAATGCTGCATCCTCTCCATGGAGTTCACGCAGGCAGATCACTGCTTTGCACGCCGGGTAAGTGTCGTACTCAAAGTTGCTTTTGTCGAGCAGGGCATCGTTGAATACTTGGCCGGTGGCTTGGTGTACTGCATCCCAGGCAGTTTTGAGATAGGCTTTGGATTGTGCATCCCATACCATCTGACCTGAAGTGCGTAATCCACCCATAATGAGGGAGAATGTGTAACGGTCACTGTACTCTTTTCGTAGTGTCTCAATGACAGGATGAAAACCCCAACACCATGAACACATGGGGTCAAGAACGAAGATGAGTTGTGTCATGGGTTACCTTTTTGGAAATCATAACATAATTTATAGTACACTAAACAAAAAATGAGGATAGCATATGAATGTATCTGTTGAGTACCTGGGAGAGAAGAAATTTAAGGCAAATACCATCAAGTCAAGTTATATACTTGATTGTAAGGAGATCACACCGGTAGAGTATTTTGCTACAGGGATCATAGGGTGTACGGGTATTGACCTTGTGATGATGGCTGAGAAAGATGGGTATATCGTGAGCAACTATACTGTCA
>CAYXZY010000052.1:0-7063 GCA_964469685.1 uncultured Sulfurovum sp.
TAGTGAAGATGGCGGAGTTTGTTAACCTTTCGGTAGAAGAATTTGCTACAATGTACTTACGTAAGGTGAAACACCGCTATTCGCTCATAGAAAAAAAGCTGGCTGAAGATAATTATGCCTGTGTTTTTTTTGATGAAAACAAGAAGCGGTGCAGCATCTACCCTGTACGGCCATTACAGTGTCGTACTTTTCCTTTTTGGGAACAGTTTAAAAATAATGAAGAAGAGGTAAAACAAGAGTGTCCTGGAATCGTATAGTACTTTATGTTGTTGCGATAGCTGTGATGGCATTTACCCCACTGCAGGCTAAAAAAGTCATACCTTTTGATGAAGATATATTGATCATGCAGGGGTTGTTGTATGATGAATATAAAGCCTATGAGAACTCCCGTCAGGTGTATGCCGAACTTTTCAACAGGACTCAGGCCGAGGCTTACCTCTTTAGAGAAGCTTCATCGTCACTTCTGGGAAGAACACATGTGTATGAGAGCATTAAAAGACTTAAGGCTTGGGATGATACACATGCTGACACACCTGAAGTACAGAGGCTTCTTATACCTCTGTACCTGACGGTCAATCAGATAGGTTCTGCCAAAATTCAGGCAGAATACCTGCTGGAACGTTCTACTGAGCCTCTGGATTTGGAGTTGGCATCCAATCCTTTTTTGTATGCAGGTGAATTTAAGCGCGCATTGAGTCTTCTCAGCAAAGTCTATGAGGCAACACCAAGAGAGATCATTTTGTTGCGTATGGCTGATATCATGGATGAATATACCAACGAAAGAAAAAAAGCCATACAGCTGCTTGAAACACATCGTCGCATGAATATAGCTTCCAAGGATGTCTTGGCAAAACTTCTTATTCTGTACAGCAAAGAGCAGGATATTGACGGGCTGCTCAGTACCTATAAAGCACTCTATGAGGTAGACAAAGACAAAAAAATACTCGATAAGATCATTGAGGCCTATGTCTATAAGCGAGATATTCTGGGCATTATTGCTTTTTTGGAAAAGCATCAGGTAGAAGATCTGACACTGTATGAACTCTATAAGAGCAAAAGACTTTTTGAGAAAGCCCTGAAATTGGCAGAACGTAAATACAAAGAGCATAAAGATGCCCGATGGATAGCAGAGAAAGGCATCTTGGTCTTTGAAAAAGCCAAAGACAAAGATGACAGAAAAATGATAGACGAAGTGCTGTCTTATTTTGACAAGGCGATCTCAATGGGTGTTGATGACAGTATCTACCTTAATTACTATGGATACACACTGATAGACAAAGAAGTGGATGTCAAAAAAGGTATCAGTATCATAGAAAATGCCCTTATCCAGCAACCGAATAATACCTACTATCTTGATTCTTTGGCATGGGGGTACTATAAGGAAGGCAATTGCAGTAAAGCGTATGAACTCATGAAGAAAGTGGTCGATGAAGAAGGCTTGCATGAAAAAGAGATCAAAGACCATTGGCAAGCCATTCAGCAGTGTAAGTAAAAGTTAAATATAATACGCGAAAACTTGGAATACCTATGGCCCAAATATTAGATGATATCATCAAAAAAACCAAAGAAGACCTGGAGAAGAGAAAAGTAGATTTTCCTATGGAATGGCTGGGCCGTTCTTTGGCATTTAACCCTTTTACACCTAAAGATGTAAAATCTGCACTGCGTTCTACTGAACAGAACCCTTACCGCATCATTGCCGAAGTGAAAAAAGCAAGTCCGAGCAAAGGGGTGATACGTGAGGACTTTGACCCTATGAGCATAGCACAAGCTTATGAAAAGGGCGGGGCAGACTCACTCTCGATCCTCACGGAGCCTCATTTTTTTCAAGGGGACAAAGAGTATCTCGGAATGGTGCGCCGTTATGTCAATCTGCCTTTACTGAGAAAAGACTTCATCGTAGACAAGTATCAGGTGCTTGAAGCGCTCGCTTTTGGTGCAGACTATATATTACTCATCGCGATGGCATTGAGCCGCAAAGAGCTGAAAGAACTTTACGAGTATGCCAGACATCTTGGACTGGATGTACTTGTAGAGGTACACAACAAAACAGACCTCGTCAAAGCGATCTTTGCCGGTGCCGAGATCATCGGGATCAACCACCGTAACCTGGAGACATTTGAGATGGATATGCGCTTGAGTGAAAAGCTCATTCCGCTGATCCCCAATGGCAAGATCATCGTAGCCGAGTCGGGGATCAATGACCATGAAACAGTGGTGGAGCTTAACAAAATAGGTGCAGATGCATTTTTGGTAGGTGAACACTTTATGAGACAGGATGATATCACTGCAGCCATTAAAGCCCTGAAGTACGGACGTTAATACTGCTTAAAGGTTTGTTTTCTCGGGTCATATAAAACCCGATATCTCCTTTAAATAAACTCTCCCTTAAAAGACATAATGCCTTTTTGCATGAGTCTGGCCGCAAAAGAGCTGATACTTTTGTCATCTGATTCACCAATGGTATGGAGCAGTGCGAACTTTTCAACACGCTCATCCAGAAATGAGGTATCAAGCTCACCTTTAATGAAATGTTCATCAGACAGTATGTCTTTATGTAGGGGTATGTTCGTTGTTACTCCCCCAATAATATACTCATCAAGAGCCCTTTGTGCTTTATTGATGACGCCTTCCCAGTCGAGTGCCCAAACAATGAGTTTTCCGATCATTGAATCATAATTCGGGGGGATGGTGTAGCCGCTGTACATTGCAGTATCGAGTCTTACGCCTGGGCCTCCGGGAGTAAGGTATTCTCCAATCGTACCAAAAGATGGCATAAAATTGTTTTGTGGATCTTCCGCATTAATACGAAACTCAATTGCATACCCCCTGAAGACAATTTCTTCCTGTAGAAAATGAAGCTTGTCTCCTTCTGCAAGTTGGATCATACGCTGAATAATATCTACACCTGATGTAATCTCGGTTACAGGGTGCTCGACTTGCACACGCGTATTCATCTCAATGAAGTAGATATTGTCCATTTCATCTACAAGAAATTCGACTGTTCCAACACTCTCATAGCCTAATTTATAGACTGCTTTTTGAGCAATACGGTAGATCTCTTTTCTTACTGCATCCGAAAGTCTTGGAGATGGTGAGATCTCTATGACTTTTTGGTGACGTCTTTGAATAGAACAGTCCCTTTCTCCCAGATGCACGGCATTTCCATATTTGTCCGCAATGACCTGTACTTCAATATGACGAGGATTTTTCACATATTTTTCTATGAAAACATCACCGTTACCGAAGAATTTTTTGGCTTCACTTGTGGCAGCCTCAAAAAGCTTTGTAAATTCTTTTTCCTCATTGACAATGCGCATACCGCGTCCACCTCCACCAAAGGCAGCTTTGATGATGACGGGAAACCCTATCTTTTTAGAAATTTCCTGGGCTTCCTTGATATCATAGATTGGATCTGTTGTGCCCTCGATGACTGGGACACCTATCTCTTTCATTGCTCGTTTGGAAGCGACTTTATCCCCAAAGAGTTCTATGTGCTCGGCTTTAGGGCCGACAAAGATGACACCTTTGTTTTCACATGCCCGTGCAAAATCTGCACTTTCAGATAAAAACCCATACCCCGGATGAATGGCATCACATTTATGCGCTTTGGCGATATCTATAATATTTTCATAATCAAGGTATACTTCTACCGGATGCCCTTCCAGTTTGACTGCGATATCGGCTTTTTTGACCCAGGCACCAGTACGATCCGCCTCAGAATGAATCACAACACTTTTGATCCCCAGTTCTTTACAGGCCCTTATAATGCGCAGGGCAATCTCTCCACGATTGGCTATTAATAGTTTTGTAATTTTTTTGTTCATTGAAAACTCCTTTGAGTAATTTGGTGGCATTATATGTGAAAAATAGTTTTATGACTACACCATTCTTGTAAAATTTATTATCCTTTTTTGTAAATTATTATGTTATTTTGCTATACTGCCTTTATGAAAAGAGATACCTATCTTCGTAATGTCCGTGTAGCCAATGATTTGATGTTTTATATTTATACACACATAGAAACTGACATCAATATAGATGAGATCGCTTCAGATATGCACATAGACAAGTTTTATCTGCATAAGATTTTCAAAGAGGTTTTTGGGCGAAATATTTATGAGAGTATTAAGTCTATTCGTCTTCAAAAAGCTTCCAACCTACTGTTGACGAACAAACAATCAACTATATCACAAATTGCAAATGCATGCGGTTACAGTTCTCAGACCTCCTTTATAAGGGCATTTAAAAACCGCTTTGGCACAACACCAAAAAATTGGAGACAGGGCGCATTTATTACGTATGCGAAAGCACTGATAGAGAACAACAAGATAGGCGAAGTATCAACAGACGCGTTTGAGCGTATTGAACCACGTATTGTCAAACAAAGCCCACTGCAAGCATATTATATTCGTGACCGCGGATATACTTCAGAGATAAAAAAATCATGGCAAAAGATACAGACTTTTGTGTATGCACATGAACTTCAAAACTTCGAGTATATCTCTTTGTTCCATGACAATCCTGCAATCACTCCTTTGGACGAATGCCATCACGTTGCATCCATAAAAGTTGATGAAGAGGTAACCCAGAGCAGTTTACCGAGATTTAAGATAGCAGGAGGCGTGTATGCTGTTTTCAGGCTAACAGGAAAGAAGCCTGATCTCTTAAGGTTTATACAGTGGGTATACCATAGCTGGCTGCCTAAAAGTGGGTATGAAGCAACAACAAAACCTCCCTATGCAGTCTATCAAAAAAACCATCACCTCAGTGAAGATGGTCGATTTGAAATGGATTTTTATTTTTCTGTATCTTTATAAGGCTTAGCTGAGCAGCTTCTTTACCATCTGGTTAATGCGTCCGCCGTCCGCACGGCTTCCTATGGCTGTTTTGGCTGCGCCCATGACTTTACCCATATCTTTCATGCTCTCTGCCCCTACGGAGGTGATGACTTCTTTGAGCACTGCTTCCAGTTCTGCATCATCCATAGGTTCAGGCAGGTAGCTTTTGACAATGGCTATTTCAGCTTCTTCTTTTTCTACCAGGTCGTTACGTCCTGCTTCAATGAATTGTGCTTTGGCATCTTCTCTTTGTTTGAGATATTTCATCAGAATACCTTCTACATCCTGGTCAGTGACATCACGTCTTTCATCTACTTCTATTTGTTTAATGGCTGCCTGAATGTTGCGCAGTGTGTCTCTTTTGAGCATTTCTTTTGCCCTCATCGCATCTTTAATGTCCGTTTTGATCTGTTCTTTTAGGTTCATGTGTATCCTTGGGTGGTTTTAGCAAAGATTATACTATAAATCCCGAGATATACCTTAGCGTCCACAGCACGTCAACCAATCAGTGCAGGTAGATTTACACAAAGAAGTCTCGGGTACACCTTCGTTTCTATGAAAAACCTAGAGTACAGGCATTTGATGCATTTCAAGCAATTCTAATGCATATTTCGGGATAATCCCTCTATGATTATTACAATAGAAGACAAACAGTTCGATACCAAAACGATCACGCAACTTTATCCTGCAGGTGTGGTAAAGACAGGACATAAAGACGAGACCACACAGGTGAGTTTGGAATGGATAGACGTTGAGTCCAAGGGCAAAGTGGAGATCGTAGGATACGGGGTTTTCGTTCACCTGGGTGAAGAGGAAAAACATGAGTTCATCTTCAAAACAAGGGAAGAGATGGATGAAGCTGTGGGGCGTATAGCATCACAGCTAAATGGTTAGTATAGTTTTATGCGAATTACACTATAATGCGACATTATGACAATTACAATACAAGATCAAGAATTTGACCCAATGGACATATCTCAGCTTTACTATGCGGCAATGGTAATAAAAGAGAATGAAGATGAGCCGACACAGATGAATTTGGCACTGCTTGATAAAGAAGGCCATGAAAACGTAGAAGTGCTTGGTTATGGTATTTTTATCCATCTGGTCGATGATGAAGAGGCTTATCCGTTCCTGTATGATACCCGAGAAGAGCTTGATGCCGTCTCAGATCAAATAAAACAGCAAATAAAACAACGAAGAAATGGACAGTAACGAACAGAAAAGATAAACATGTATGTCTCTTCATTCACATACATTTACTCTTTTTGGATATAGTAGATACAATATCATTATATAAGTTAGATTATTTGATGATGCCATTAACATTTTTGGAGAGATTATGACTACCTTTCAATTATTACTTCTTATTATCGCCGGGGGTATTTTCTACCTCTTCTTTAAACAGCTTTTTTCAGGGAATCATCCAAAACGCGGGGTAGATTTTGAAGCAAAGGTACCTGATGAGCAGATAGGCGGCATTAACCGTCCGGATAAGACCTTCTCTCAGCCTGCCATAGAGCTCTCACGCATAGAGCAACTGCTGAAAATGGCAGATGAAGCTGTGGAAAAAGAGGACTTTGAAGAGGCCAAAAAGGCTTTGGGTTCAGCACTTATCATCGAGCCTGAAAATGTGGATGCTTTGCAGAAAATGGGCTTTGTTGCTACACAGGTTAAAGACTACAATGAGGCCAGAGAGAGTTACGAAAAACTCATTGCTTTAGATGAGAACGACGACATGGCGCATGACCTGTTGGCAAATACGTTACATAAGTTAGGTGAGGAAGAAGCCGCGAAAAAGCACCATGAACTGGCCATCAAGCTTGATCCGGAGTATGCCCCGCATTACTTTAATTATGCGAATACCCTCTATGATCTTGGGCATACAAAAGAGGCTTTAGAAGGATATAAAAAAGCCTATGAACTGGATCCTTCTATTGAGGTTGCAAAAGAAATGATAGAAAAATTGGAAAAATCCGATGACTGAAAACACATGCTTTGTGACACAAGAGGCTACAGAAGAGATCCTTCTGCGTGTTACAAATGTTTGTGCTGAGTGTTACGATACACTTGAATCAGGTGACATGATACACTATGATATGCAGAATTATCGTTACTTGTGTGACTGTTGCAAAGAAAAACTTTGTGCACGTATGAACGAGAATTGTGAGATAGTGGAGGAAGAAACTCCAAACCTCTTTTGCTAAATAGTTCTTTTATTT
>CAYXZY010000053.1:0-7014 GCA_964469685.1 uncultured Sulfurovum sp.
AACGCGATGAGTCTTCCAGACAACTTTGATGCCCGTCTAACAAAAAACGTTTACATCCGTATTTTCCTGACAGCTTCTTAATGATCTTATCCCGGGTCTGTCTAAGCAGTATCTCGTCTTCCACTGCATAAGCAGGGTACCCTATAATGCTAAGCAGTGCCGCATCAGTCTCTTTTGAATTGGATTCTCTTGGCAGCAGACCCTGTAGGGTAAAACGCGAACGTGCTATATCTGTAGAGATGACATGAATGACTGCTTCATTGCTTGAAACATTGCCAAAAAGATTCAGACCGTCCATTACCTCAAGTGCAGCTTTTGCCATTCCGACCGAACTCGCATTGATCTCCGTTGCTCCATGGTTTATTTTATTACCGCGCTCCCAGATACCAAAGTCAGGCGTACAATAAGTATGGCTGATATAATGCACTAGATTCTGCACAAAATTGACTTCATCCATCGTATAGACCAACCGTAGACCTGAGGCAGTCATTTGCGCCATCATCAACAAATACAAAGAGGTGGCATCCAACTGCAAATGCCCCCATTCATCGTCTCCTACAACAGCCAGACCCGTATGGGTTCCATACTTGGCATGGAGAGCATCAAGGGGATTCAATGTATTTTTGAATGATTCTACACGGTCTGATTGTCGCATCATGGCAACAAGCAAACCTCTCATAAGTTTTACCACACTTTGTTTCAGAAGAAAGCTGCGATGATGTTCAGGCTTGTGTTTGTTGTAAGACACAGACAAGCCCCAAACACTGAGAATACTGTATACGTTGTCCCTCACCCAGGCATCTGTATAGTCTCCATGTGCATTCACTGCAGTACTTGCAGGCAATAAACCGGTGACAGGATCCTGACGTGCCAGTATGATTTTTTCAACAACATTGAAGTGCTTAGCAAGAGAGCGTTCAAGTGTCTCTTTGTCCATCAGGCAACCTTTGGTATTTTTTTCTATTATAGTCAATTTTCCAAGATATTGTTGAGTATGGCTGCATTAAATTTAATCATTCACTATTTTTCTACATGTATGGTATCTGACGATGGTCTGAGCATCCCAGACAGGACCGAGTGTTTCCGGATGTTCTCAAATGCCTAATATATAAACAGCTATTTATCTGAAATCATTATAATATTTATTATACTACCTAATGGAAACATTATTACTTGCTATCTTTTTGACAATTTTTTTATCGACTTTGTTGAGTATTCTTTTTAGAAAATACAACATTTCCCATATTTTAGGATACATATTTACAGGTTCGATCATCAGTTATCTGTTTGATTTCAATACACTTAAAATTGATTCACTTGACCTGATCAGTGAATTTGGTATCGTTTTTTTAATGTTTACTATTGGTCTTGAGCTCAGCTTTAAAAAAATAAAGAAAATGAAAGAAACACTGCTGATCAACGGAGCATTACAGCTTTTCACCAGTGTATTTTTCTTTTTTCTTTTGGCATTTTTTCTTTTCAAACTGGACTTTCAGACATCATTGGTCATCTCCTTGGCATTTTCACTGTCTTCTACTGCTATTGTGCTGCCCTTTCTTAAAGAGTCAAAAGATATCTATACGCCTTATGGAAAGAAAGCTGTGGGCATACTTATCTTTCAAGACATCTCCGTTATTCCTATTTTACTGCTGTTGACTTTTCTTTCTCATGATGCAGATGTGTCTTTGAGCGAAGTATTGGTAAAAACACTCTTCGCAGTACTGTTTATTGTTCTTTTTATAAAATATGCAGGTAGTACCATCGTTAATCTTTTGTTGAAGTTTTCTGCCAATACACAAGTGGAAGAGATATTTCTAGGTGCCATTTTGGCCATTGTTATTGGTATGTCAATGCTGACCCATGAAATAGGCTTTACGTACTCACTGGGAGCATTTATAGCCGGCGTATTGATTGCTGACACACAATACAATATGAAAGTTGAATCAGACATTTTGAGCTACAAAGACCTGCTTTTAAGTGTCTTTTTTTTCAGTGTGGGCACCAAAATTGATATGCTGTATCTGCTAAACAACTTCCATAAGGTTTTTCTTGTTTTTCTACTGGTCATGCTGGTAAAGACGGTTATCATATACTTGATCATTCGACGAAAATCGGACACAAACACTTCCATCAAAGCAGCACTCTCTTTGGGACAGATCGGTGGATTTGCTTTTGTTGTATTTGAAATGGCATCTTCCCATCATCTGATCGATCCCGATGCCGCAAACTTTCTACTTGTGACTACGTTTTTAACCATGATCGCTACACCTTTCATACTCAACAATATCTATAAGATTTCTTCTTTGTTCCAAAAGGAGTTTTACGAATCTGATGTGATCACACCGATCAATAAGAAAAATCATATCATCATCGTAGGCTTTGGAACACTGGGTAGAGCTGTGGCAAAAGAACTTCATGCGAAAAACCTTGATTTCATCATTATTTCAGATAACCTGCAGCACGTTCTGCTGGCTCGGAGAATACACTTTATGGCATACTTTGGGCACCTAAACAAGTTGCCTGTTATGGAGTCATTAAAAGTTGAAGAAAGCGCAAGTATCATCATGACTGTGAAAAATGAAGAGAGAAAAATACTCATCAGCAGAGCGATACTGGATTACTACAGTGATGCGCATATCATTACGAAGGTTGACACAGATGAAGAACGACTCCATGTTGAGCAGATCAAAAATATCGAATTTGTTGATTCCAACTACGAAGTCTCCTCTCGCCTGGTTGAACTCTCATTGAAACATATGCAATAGACATCTGCCCTATGCATTCTTGGAAAACAAAATGGACTTGACTAGAGTATTTTTTTGAGATAGACAACAGCCAAAGGCGGCAAGGTCAGACATACAGAATATTCACGGCCGTGCATAGGTTCTTTGTTTGCAGTAAGTGTATCGGTGTTATCCATGCGCCAGCCCTCATAGTCCAAAGACTGTGAATTGAAGATCTCCTTGTACTTACCATCATAAGGCATACCCATCTTGTAATTGTGTCGCGTCTTATCCGCAAAGTTACACACCACATACACTGTTTCATCAGGTAGATCACATTTGCGCATAAATGAGATACAGTTATGTTGATAGTCTCCATCATCTATCCATTCAAAGCCATCATGTTTTTCATCATACAAATATAATGCAGCTTCCTTTTGGTAGATCAGATTCAGGTCACTTACCATTTTCTGCAGTTTGGCATGCAAGGGGTATGCCAAAAGATGCCAATCGATACTTTGTTTATAATCCCATTCGGCAAACTGGGCAATGTCACCACCCATAAAAAGCAGCTTCTTGCCGGGATGCGCCATCATGTACCCGTACATTGCACGTAAATTGGCAAACTTCTGGTTGGTATCACCGGGCATTTTATTGATAAGCGATCCTTTCATATGCACCACTTCATCATGGCTTAAAGGCAAAATAAAATGTTCATCAAATGCATACCAGAGGCTAAAGGTAAGCTGATTATGGTGATGTTGTCGGTAAATGGGATCATAGCCCATATATTTGAGAGTGTCATGCATCCAACCCATATTCCATTTAAAACCAAATCCAAGCCCACCGATACTTGTTGGGCGAGTGACCATCGGCCAGGCTGTTGATTCTTCGGCGATCATCATTATATCAGGGTAGGCCGCATAAGTACTTTCATTGAGTTTTTGCAAAAAAGCGACCGCTTCAAGATTTTCATTGCCGCCGTGTTCATTGGGCGTCCATTCACCTTCTTTTCTGGCATAATCCAGATGAAGCATGGAAGCAACTGCATCCACACGTATACCGTCAATGTGGTATTTGTCCAGCCAGAACATGGCTGAAGAGATGAGAAATGACCGGACTTCATTGCGCCCGTAATTAAAAATGTAACTGCCCCACTCCGGGTGGAAGCCTTTTTGCGGGTCAGAATGTTCATACAGTGCTGTCCCGTCAAAGTTTACCAGTCCGTGCATATCAACAGCAAAATGCGAAGGTACCCAGTCCATAATGACACCAAAACCATTTTCATGCAAAACATCGATCAGATACATCAAGTCCTCCGGTTCTCCAAACCTCGCTGTAGCCGAATAATACCCGACCACCTGATACCCCCATGACCCAAAATAAGGATACTCCGTCAAGGGCATGAACTCCACATGGGTGTAGTGCATTTGCTGAAGATATGCCAGAAGTTCCTCTGCCAATTCTCTGTACGTCAAATAGCGGTTTTCCTCTTCTACTTTTCGCTTCCAGGAGCCTAAATGCATTTCATAGATGCTGACAGGTGCTTTGTAGGTGTTGTGGCTGTAACGCTCTTTCATCCACTGTTGGTCTTTCCACTCGTATCTGTCAAGATGCCAAATGCGTGAAGCAGATCTGGGGGGCTTTTCACTGTAAAAGGCAAAAGGATCACTCTTGTCATGCACGATATCATAAAACATGGATACAATATGGTACTTGTAGGTCACTCCTTGTTCAATGCCTCCAATAAAGCCTTCCCAGATACCCGAACCATCCTCGCGCAATCTGAGCGGATGTGACTGTGTGTCATAGTCGTTGAAATCTCCGCGTACACTCACTGTTTTGGCATTGGGAGCCCATACACAAAAGTGTACCCCCTCAATACCTTCACAGGTCATCGTATGTGCCCCAAATTTTTCATACAGTGTGGCATGGTTTCCTTCTTTAAAAAGGTATATATCCGTATCATTCAAGGTCGATACGTTGTATTGCATACCAGAATTCATGTCAGCTCCTGTGAGTGCTTGCCGGCAAGGCGACCTTTTTTGATCTGGCGGTAAATGTCTTCATACCCTCTTGCGGCTTCTTTCCAGTCAAATCGTTTTTGCATACCGTTATCACGCAGCATCTCAAAATCTGACCTCTTGTTGTACCAGGTTTCTACTGCCCATTGTACCGTACCCAGGAGTGCTTCTGGTGTTGCATCGTAGAATTTAAAACCCGTACCACTCCTGTTTTGACTGTTATAATTCTCTATAGTATCATCCAAGCCACCTGTAGCTCGAACAATAGGGACGGTACCATAGCGTAAACTGTAAATCTGGTTGAGTCCGCAAGGTTCAAACAGAGATGGCATCAGAAACATATCACTTCCGGCTTCTATCTGATGTGCCAGATCATTCCGATACCCGATATAGCAGGCAAATTTGTCAGGGTATCGGGAAGCGATTTCAGAGAAAAAGTGTTCTGCCCATTTTTCTCCCGTACCCAGCAAAACCATTTGTATATCCATAGACATCATCCTTTCTATGGCAGAAGACAAGAGTGTGATCCCTTTTTGTTCAGCCAGACGACCCACCAGACCTATGAGCGGAATCTCGCTGTTTACAGGAAGACCAAACTGTTTTTGCAGTGCTTCCTTGCAAATGCTTTTTCCTTCCAGGGCACCACGGTCATACTGTGCAGCAATAAGTGTATCTACTGCAGGACTCCATTCATCATAGTCTACCCCGTTCAAAATGCCGTGAAGCTTATAGGCCTTCTCACCGATCAGTCTCTCAAGCCCCCATCCAAATTCAGATGTGCGTATTTCCTGTGCATATTTCTTGCTCACTGCATTGAGCGCATCTGCATGCACTATACCCCCTTTCAGAAGGTTGACACCGTCATACTCTTCCAGCTCATCTGCATTAAAGTGCTCCCATCCGACTTGCATCACATCCATTGCCCCTTTATAAAATTTGCCCTGATGCTGCAAGTTATGAATACTCAGAAGTGTACCGGTACCGGCAAAGTCAGGATCCATGGCATAGGTTGTATTTAACATCACCGGTATAGCGGCAGTGTGCCAGTCATTTACATGTATTACATCAGGTGTAAAGCGAAGTTTTTTTGCCAGTTGCATCACTGCTTTAGAAAAAAACAAGAATCGATTGTCGTTATCTGGGTATCCAACTCCATCTTCATCGTAGAGTCCTTTACGACCAAAATATGCTTCATGGTCAATAAAATACACCGGTACTTGCGTGCCGGGAAGAGAGCCAACAAAAATACGGGCCCAAAGCTCTCCCAAACTCCCCATCGGTACGCCCAACGGTTCTTCCAATGCCTTAAGACCGTATTTTTCTTTATCTACAATATAATACCGAGGCATAACAACACGCACATCATGCCCCAATGCATGCAGTGCCTTGGGCAAAGCCCCGGCTACATCTGCCAGCCCCCCGCTTTTGGCAAAGGGGACAACCTCGGACGCGGCCATTAAAATAGAAAGCTTCTGCATCATCTAGTCTTCGATCATAGATTGATACAGTGCATCATAGGATTTTGCACTCTCATGCCAGGAAAAATCACATGCCATATTGTGTCTGGCTACACGGTTGTAGTTTCGTTTTTCTGCATACAATGCCAAAGCCTGACCTATGGCATTCATCAATGCACGGGCCGTCGGTCTCATAAATGCAATACCGAATCCATACTTTGACCCGGGATCATAGTCTTTGAGCTTGTGTACAGTATCTCTCAGTCCTCCGACATGATGTACGACCGGTATAGAGCCATAATGCATAGCTATCATCTGTGCCAAACCGCATGGCTCAAAGTGTGACGGCATCAGGAAAAAGTCTGCTGCAGCATACATTCTGTGAGACAGTGCCTCATCATAACCAAAGGTCACAAGCAGGTTATCGTACTTCATCGTCAGCTGCTTCAAAGCTTCATGATACCTCTCTTCCCCTTCTCCCAAAATAGCGATATTGCATCCCGAAGATGCCATTTTGGGTAGAACATCGATCAAAAGATCCAATCCTTTCTGGGCAGCAAAACGTCCTACAAAGACAAAAAGCGGTTTTCTTGCATCCTTTAGCGATGCTTCTTTTAAATATGCTCTTTTATTGACCGCTTTACCTTGCAGGTTTGTATAGGGTGCAACAAGTGCTTTATCTTCTGAGGGAGAAAAGTGTACTGTGTCTATGCCGTTGACAATACCCCTGAGTTTATGGTGATGATGCTTCAAAAAACCCTCTAGACCACAGCCAAACTGAGGTGTTAAAATTTCTTTTGCATAGCTCGG
>CAYXZY010000054.1:0-7006 GCA_964469685.1 uncultured Sulfurovum sp.
CATACTTTTTCCTTTAGTTTAAGATACAGCATTATAATACAAAATGAATGAAGAATACTTAATAATAAGAAGAAGTGATAACAACGGTACCCTCAAGATGAGGATACCCTAGCATTATTTGAGGTTTCTGTTTCTCGCAGCGACCACAGTCAGGACAAAAAGCCCCGCTACAGCGTAGTACACCCACATAGGAATAGGCACCGGATCACCTGCCGCATACGAGTGAAGACCGGAGAGATAGTAATTCACCCCAAAATATGTCATAAGCACCGTTGAGTAGGCCCAGGTAGAAGCGACATTGTATACAAAGTTGGACTTGAGTGCCGGCACAAATCTCAAGTGAAGTACCATGGCATAGATCACAATGGTCACAGCTGCCCAGGTCTCTTTTGCATCCCAGCCCCAGTAGCGTCCCCAAGACTCGTTTGCCCAGACACCTCCAAGGAAGTTACCGATGGTAAGCAGCATAAGCCCGATGATCAGTGACATCTCTGAAAGGTTTGTAAGCTCTTTGATGGAACGGTCTATATTTGGCTTGCCCTCTTTTCCTCTTATAATGTACAAGACAAGCACAAGCAGAGACAGTATTGACCCCAGACCAAAGAATCCGTCACCGGAAATGATGGTAGCCACGTGGATCATCAGCCAGTATGACTTCAACACAGGCACAAGTGTAGTGATCTCAGGGTTAATGAAACTCATATGTGCCACACCCATTGTAATACCGGCAAGTATGGCTGCACCTGCCAATGCAAAAGGAGACTTACGCGCCACTATGATACCTGCTATCATGGTAGCAGCCGCAATGGTAACAATGGACTCATAGGCATTGGACCACGGGGCATGACCTGAGATATACCAACGCAAGGCAAGCCCTATGATATGTATGATAAACCCAATGGTAAACACACTCCATGCGATACGCATCACCCACTTCATTGAAAAACTGGGCTTAAGCACATTGATAAATGCAAAAATAAGAAGGATAAGCCCTAAGATCAAATAAAGAGGTACCAGTTTATCAAAAAGTCCAAACTTGTTATATTTGATCTCCATCTCTATATGGTTCTTGCTTGGGATGACTGCTGCACCATACTTTTCCTGATACATGCGAATGCCTTTGAGCGCCAGGTCTGCATTTTCCCATTTTCCTGTCTCAACCCCTTTTGCCACCATCTGGAAGTACGCTGAGATACTCATCTTCACAGCTTCAGACTCTTTTGGCGGAAAGGCTTTGATCGCATCCAGCGGTGCCATCCATTTGTTGTTTGCATCTTCAGGCTTAGGGTAGATACGGATCAGTGACCCCTGATAGGTCATGAAAGCAACATTGACACGTTCATCTATCTTGATGAGTTCTTTGTCGTATTGTGATTTTTCCAAAGGCTTTTTCTGACTTGCCTTAGTCACCGCATCAAACAACTTGTAAGCGCCGTCTGATTTTGCGAAAAAATCGGTAAATTTAGCATATTTTGTATTTTCATCCAAGCCAATATCTAACGCGATCTTCTTATGTCCTATTTTTATCATCGGTACATTCTGGTACATCTCAGGCTGGATCACCATACCCAGGAACATCTGGGTAGGCTCAAGATCATAAAGCTGGGAACGGCCTGTGATCTTTGCAATGACCTCATGCGCCACTGTATCCATAGGCTTCATACGCCCCTGGTGATCCTGTACAGCGATCTTTCCAAAATTCAACGTATGCTGAAGGTCATATGCCTGCATGTTCTTCAGCATCTCATCATCCACTTTGGGTGCTGCTGCCTGAACGTTCTGAGGTGCAAAAGCCATAAACGCTATGAGGGCAAATGCAGCAGCTGTCGATTGTAACTTTCTGGCACCTTTGAGTAACTTCGGAAAGCGTCCGTTCGGATGGAACAGTGACCAGAGCATACCGATGGTCAACAAGATATAGCCTATATATGTCGGCCACGTTCCCGGATCGTGATTCACAGAGAGTACAGTACCTTTTTCATCTGGATCATAAGAAGACTGGAAGAAACGGTAATTTCTGTGATCCAAAATATGATTCATGTAGATATGGTACGGCATTGTCAGGTTCTGCTCCTTGTCTATGAGAACAACCCTGCTCGAGTAGGAAGAAGGTGTGTTAGAACCCGGATAACGCTGCAATTCAAAATCGACAAGTTTAATGGAAAAAGGAAGTTCGATGATCTTGGCACCCACACGCATGTCTATATGAACACCACCCAGATCCATTCTCTTGACTTCTCCGGTTTTCCCCTGATAGGGTTGAGTGGTAATGACCTTGCTTTCATCCCCTACACTGACCTTCCACTGCATATACTCTGCCTGCCCTCTTTGTGTTTTAATGTCTTTGGAATCTAGTTTTACTATGGCTTTTTCATGCACATCCTTCAAGACAATAGCATTGGGCCCAAAGCGGTATAGCATTCTTTTTTTAAATGCATTGTCACCGCCTTTGAGCTCCCCTGAAGATCTATCGTTCATGTTGAGCGTTTCAAGTATAAAAGGAAAATTCACCTTATAGCCTTCTGCGTCATCAGTGATGAGAAATGTCGGCTTGTCCGTACCCGGTGTGATGTCATACCCTACGTAAAAACCGCCAAAGTCTTTCTTCTGACCTTTGGCAAGAAAATGGATCTCTCCTTTTTGACCTGTAGAGATCTTAAGTTCAAGCAGTTTTTTACCTTCTTTGGACGGCATCACTTCCTCCTGTGCAGTCGGCATATACTTAAGCAGCTCAATAGACACATTTTTTCCATCCACGTTCAGACTTTCTTTCAAGCTGTTCTTGGTCATACTGGAAAAGTAGAGTTCTTTTTCCAGACTTGCACTTTTGTCACCGCTTTGTGCGTGCACCTGCAGCACCTTTACATTCGAAACCATCACATTGCTCGTTTCACCTTCACGTATATGCATGATACCCTCATACCCGACATACCGTGTAATCAAGGCACCAATGGCCATCACAAGAAATGAAAAGTGAAATATAAAAACGGGAAGTTTACTCTTGTAGGTTTTATATTTGAGCATGTTGTAAACCAATATAGCAATGAAATACGCCAGAAAGATTTCGAACCATTTTGTCTTGTAGATGAGTGCCTGAGCTGTCTGTGTACCATAGTCATTCTCTATAAAAGTGGCGGTACCGATAATGACACCAAACAAAAACAACATAAGCACAGCCATAGGCATAGACAATATTTTTTTAAGCATAAACGTACTCCAGGGTATAAGATGGATTGATTATATCGGATTATTTATAACTGACAGTTAATCTTAAAAGTAATTACCGTTTTGATGTATAAGATATACACATCATTCTGCCCTGTCACTGCTGAGTGGCCATTCTCCAATGACTGTGCATTATCATAATTATAATATTTTCTTCTATTTAGGTTAATTGAAACATTATAAAACTAAATAAGTCTAGTATAAATATTAAACCGTTATCATTTATAAAAGCAAAACAGCTTTAGGAGACCGAATGAATAAACATCTATTGACACTTTCACTGCTACTTTCAACACCACTCTATCCGGAACTGTTTACCACATATTTTGAAAATTCAAAAGTGGTAAGTTCTGAAACCGAATACAAAAAAGGGACAAGAACCGATACAGCCGAAGGCATGAAACACGGACTTGAAAAAGTCTATCATGATAATGGGAAAGTTGCATTTACTGTAAATAATGTCGATGGGAAAAGAGATGGTGATCTCCGCTGGTTTGATCAACAGGGAAATTTGCTTGAAGTCATGCCTTACAACATGGGAAAACGTCACGGTGTCAATACACTCTACTTTGCCAATGGGCACATAAAAAGCCGGGTCAAGTATGTCAATGACAAAAAAGAGGGGCCTGAAAAATACTATTTCAGCACCGGTACACTTGCCTCGGAAGTCACATTTAAAGAGGGAAGAAAAGAAGGTTTGGAAAAAGAGTACTATGAAGACGGTGCACTGCATAGCGAAGTAAACTATATACGCGGTTATAAAGAAGGTGAAAAACGATGGTATGATAAAAATGGCAAAATCATCAAAACGGAAACCTTTAAAATGGATAGACCCGTCAATGTCATGAAAAATGTACAGGCAAAAAAACCGGACCCTACCATCAAAGCACTGCATGGACTGGATTTCAACCCAAACAATAGAAAAGTAGAATAAAAGGAGACTCGATCATGTATCACACACGAAAGTGCTTAGCTCTGGGTATCAGTATCATTGTTGCATGTTCTGTACTTACACATGCTAAAGAATACATTGTTAAAGACCATGCACAGAAATCAACCTATGTGGATGGAAAGAGACAAGGAATGACCTGGTGGTACAATGATGCAGGCAAGGTCAAATCAAAAGTCAATTTTGATAACGATAAAGAAAATGGTCTCTATACTTCTTATTATGATAATGGCAAAAAGAAACTTACTGTCAAGTATGTCAATGGACAAAAACACGGCATGCAAAAAAACTACTATGACAATGGTCAACTCGGCAGTCAGGTAAAGTATGACATGGGTCGACGTGAAGGCATCATGACCGAATGGGATTCTCAAGGGTTTAAAGCATCAGAGGTATTCTACAAACATAACTACAAAGTCGGACTCAAAAAATACTTTGATCACAAGGGTAATATCATCAGGACGGAAGAGTTCGAAATGGATAGAAACCCGGTCATGCAAAAATTGTTAAAAGATAAGCAAAAAGAAACCCTTATAGATCTTTCAAAATATGGTCTCATGCCCAAAAATACTCCCGAAAAAGAACGCATGCGTTAACCTTTGTTTTAACGCATAGTCTCTAAGGCACTTCATATTTCTCTCCCATATTTATACCCTTCCAAATACCAAGTAAATCACCATATTTTATTGACCTGAAGGGCTATTTTAGACTTCATTTATAATTATTATATAAATAGATTATCATTCTATTTACTTATTATTAAAATATCAAATAATTAATACAAATGATGTAAATTTTAAAGTAATTTTAATTACATCCATGAGAAAATAGAGCGTAATCAAATTTAAAGGAGACCAAATGATTTCAAAAACATTAAAAGGGACAATGGTTGCTTCACTGCTTGCCACTGCCGCTTTTTCTGCTGCTGACTATGACAAAAACCCGCCCTTCGGGACAGACAAGTTAGAAGCAGTAAAAGTGAAAGGGGAAACAGTCTATCAAACCAAAGCAGAGTACAGCATGTTCGTCAACTACGAACTAGGTATGCACTGTGTCGGGTTTGACATGAGTTACTGTTGTGTTATCCCACCATACAACTCTATCCAGTCACAAGCGATTAGAGTAGGAAAAGGTGACAAACTTCCAAAATTATTGACACCGGATGACAATGTAAAAGTCTTTGCATACACCAAAGACAATTCATTCTCAGAAGGGAATAAAATGAAGTACTGGATGGTACCAAAAGATGCCGATGGCGATGGACACCTGGACAGTGCCGGCGACAATGTTGCCAACTATGTCTGGACACACCTCTTCATCTATAAAGACCTTGAAGGTACAATGCCAAAAGGCGTGACAGAAAAAGACAGACTGAGAGTCGGTCGTCAGATTCCGGTAAAAGTGGATCACGGTCCTTCAGGCGCACCAATGACTGGCTACATGACTTATGCAGGCAAACATGGTGGAAACGTTGTATTTGCTGATACACTTGTGCCTGCAGTAAAGGATGTAAAACTTGTTCTTACTGCTTCACACCTATGGGACTCACTTGGTCTTCCACTGACTGCATTTAACGATAGCAGAAGAAAAGGGTCTTTACGTTCCGTAACTGAAAAAGATTTCCAACCTTTCCAATACTCCACTGTAGAACTACACACAGGAGACGGCAGACAAATCAATCAACCTGATGGTAAAGCCGTGACCTACTTTGGTACAAACCCTGTTGATATTCCTAACTGTTATGCCTGTCACTCACGTACGGGTAAAGCGGCACAAATGGCAAGAGACGAAGGTCTCAAACAAGGTGACCAAGAGTACGAATACTGGAAACAATACCCTGATACATCAGAATATATGGCCAGACTTTCAGAAGGTTCTATCAACATTCTTTCTTTGCACGATGCACACCATGGAACAAAATTCCTTAGTGACTATCAACCAAACTCGTCTACACAACGTTTGGGTAAAATTGCTTTTGTAAACTGTACAGACTGTCATGGTGACAATGTTTCAGGTAACCTTTTATCACCAAGAGTCACAGCTTCCGGTTATGAAACTGTAAAAGCTAAGCCTCTTTCAGAAGCGGTGCATGGATTCCACCTTGCTATGGTGCCTATGCCTGATGCAGCCGGTAGATCACAAGCATGTCAATCCTGTCACCCGACACACTTCCAAAACCCTAACATGAATGATGATACGAACCCGTTCCGTGTCACAGACAGATATGGTGAAGCTAGATTTGCCAAAGGTGACATCAGAAAATCCGGTGGTGGTTGTTATGTAAGACGTGATGCACACTCCAACCCAAATGCGAAACCTCCGTTCTTCCTCAATGCGTATGGTAAGTGGCAGCTTGAAAATGTTGCGACAAAAGATGAGCATGGTAAAGATGCAGGTGAGCTTAGAGGTCTGTACTGTACAAACTGTCACTCTAAAGTAGCGCAAGCACTTTATGCATATGATGACATCAAAAACGGAAACCTTCTTGAAGGTAAAACACTCAGAAACAAATCTCTCAAAGAGATCGTAGATGCAGTGGCCGGTGGTGATATGAAAAAATTTGCTTCTATTGCTGATGCGAAAGCAACAGGGAACAATGAAGTATTGAACTACTACCTTGAACACAAATCTGCAACATTGGTTAAAAATGTAGGAAAAGACGGTGCGCTTGACCTTAAACCTTGGAATCACCCTAAAGGTGGAGATGTACCATACTCTGCTGCTTCTGGTGGTAATGACTGGTGGTTATCAGCCTCTGAGCCTCATTGTGGAGATTGTCACTTGGCACCATTTGCTGAGCAGGTTACAGGTGGTAAATACTTCCCTATTGAC
>CAYXZY010000055.1:0-6984 GCA_964469685.1 uncultured Sulfurovum sp.
GACACCCTTTTGGTCAATTTTGAATCATTTGGGGATTCTGCACTGAACATCTTCATCTACACCTTTACTGCCACGGCAAACTGGGAAAAGTATCTGGATATCAGGGAAGATGTACATTTTCAGATCATGAAGATCGTAGAGGACAATGACTCTGCATTCGCATTCCCGAGTCAAAGTATTTATGTAGAGCAGATGCCTGAGTAGATTTGGGTATAATTCTAGCAATTATTTAGAAAGAATCATACTATGCAAGAACAGCCTCTCAAAAAAGTAGCCATCGTAGGACGACCCAATGTAGGGAAGTCCTCACTCTTTAACCGTCTCGCACGCCAGCGTGATGCCATCACTTCAGATATGTCCGGTACGACACGCGACATTAAAAAACGCATCGTTACCATATCTGAAAATCGTGAATTTGAAGTACTCGATACAGGCGGGATAGACTACTCTTCGGAACTCTTCTCCAAAGTGGCTGAGTTTTCGCTCAAAGCTGCCGAAGAAGCAGATATTATCATCTATATGGTTAACGGTAAGACCATCCCCGATGCTGAGGACAAAGAACTTTTTTACAAACTACAAGCGATGAACAAACCGCTGGCACTTGTGGTCAACAAGATAGACAACGACAAAGAAGAAGAACGCTACTGGGAATTTTTGGAATTTGGTGCAGAAGCCACCTTCCCTATGTCGGTGAGTCATAACCGTTATTTCAATGACTTTTATGCATGGCTGGAGGAGCATATTCCAGCGCCTGAAGAAGAGCAAGAAGCACTGGTCCTGGAAGAAGACACAGAAATAGACCCTTTTGCCCAGATAGTGGAACAAATACACGCTGAGTACCAGGAAGATGAGGACAATGAAATCCGTGTAGCTATCATCGGACGAGTGAATACAGGAAAATCCTCGCTTCTCAATGCTTTGCTGGGTGAAGAACGCTCAGTCGTCTCCAATGTCGCAGGGACGACCATAGACCCTATAGATGAAACCATAGAACACCGTGAGCATCACATCACTTTTATAGACACTGCAGGGATTCGTAAACGCTCCAAAATAGTAGGCATAGAAAAATACGCCCTCACACGCACCACAGAGATGCTCAAAAAAGCAGACCTTGTACTGCTAGTACTCGATTCCACCCAACAGATCTCCGAGCTTGATGAAAGGGTGGCGGGTCTCATTGAGGAGTACAAACTCGCCTGTCTGATTGTACTGAACAAATGGGACATTAAAGATGACAGAACCTACGAGGAAGTAGTCAATGACGTACGTGATGAGCTGAAATTTTTACACTATGCACCGTTTGTCACTATCTCGGCTAAAACCGGTCTCAGGGTCAACAAGATACTCGATCAGATCGTAGATATCTATAAACGGTACAGCTACCGCATCCCTACCTCAGAGCTGAATGATACCTTGCGTGCTGCCATTCGCCGCCACCATGTACCCTCTCATCACGGTGCAGTAGTCAACATCAAGTTTGCTACACAGTATGAAACCAAACCGCCCAAGATCGCGCTTATCACCAACAGACCTGAGTTCTTGCACTTCTCTTACATCCGCTACCTGGCAAACTTCTTTAGAGAGAAGTTTGATTTTGAAGGGGTACCGTTGGATATAGTGGCTCGCAAACGTGGTCAAAGATTTGATGAGGAAGATGAATTTCAGTAAATTTCTAATTTCTAATTTCTAATTTCTAATTGACTTGCTATAATTTGCAAAATTTTAGCAGGAGATAGCATGCGCGTACTTACTGGAATCCAAGCATCAGGAAAGCTTCACTTAGGGAACTATTTTGGAGCGATGAAGCCGATGATAGAGCTTCAGGAAGAGCATGAACTTTTTACCTTCATCGCAAACTATCATTCTCTTACCACCTCTAAAGATGCGGAAACTTTGAGACAAAATACCATTGATGCAGCAGTGGACTACCTCTCTGTCGGTATAGACCCCGATAAAACCACCTTTTGGATACAAAGCCATGTACCCCAAGTGCTTGAGCTTTACTGGATACTCTCCAAGTTCACGCCTATGGGACTGCTTGAAAGAGGACATTCCTACAAAGACAAAGTAGCACGGGGCATACCGGCGAACCATGCCCTTTTCTCCTACCCTGTACTGATGGCTGCAGATATACTGATGCTCGATACACAGATAGTCCCTGTAGGAAAAGATCAGATCCAACATGTGGAAATGACACGGGATATCGCCACAAAATTCAACAATGAATATGGAGAGATATTTGTTCTTCCAGAACATCAGGTGCAAGCAGATGTGGCTACCATACCGGGAATAGATGGGCAAAAAATGTCTAAAAGCTATAACAATGCCATTGATCTTTTTATGGATGAAAAGGCTTTGCAGAAAAGATGTAACAAGATCATCTCCTCATCTACCCCTCTTGGTGAACCGCTTGAGCATGAAGATGACACCATATTTGCACTGGCTTCACACTTTTTGGATAATCGTGAAAAACTGGAATTACAGCTTCGGTACCATAGCGGAAAAGAAGGATACGGACATTTTAAAAAGTATCTTAAAGAGCTTATATGGGAAGAATTGGCAGAAGCCAGAGAGAAGCGTGAGTACTATCTCTCTCATATGGATGAAGTACATGACATCCTAAACGAAGGTGCAAAAAAGGTATCTGCCATCGCTTCAGCAAAGATGGAAAAAGTAAGAGATACTATAGGCCTTTAAAACAAAGGGTCTATAGATCCTCCAGAGCTTCACTAATGGCTAAGCCTATCTCATCAACGATCTCTTCTTTCTCTAATTTCTCCGGCTCATACTCTTTCTGATCTTTCGCTTTGATATTTGCCGAATCAGATGTTTCGGTATAGTTTTCCAGGTTTGCGGTATAGCTCTCTTTGGTTTTGTCCTCTACGGCAGCGTTAAGTGCGTCATCCGCCAACTCTGACCTTACTTCCACCCTGTTGACAGAAGTATCTTGGGTAGGATCGACCTTGACATCAACATCTGTATAGCCTTCAAGGTTTTGCAAATAACTACTTGTTTTTTCTTTTTTGGAAACTTTTTTAGCTTCTGGTATCTGGTAGGCAATTTCATCAATCGTATCACTGTCGTCAATCATATTGTATTGCACAATGAGATACACCACCACAATGGACAACAATAAAACAAGCATCACAGCAAAATTTTCAAACATATTTTTCATTCTTTACTCCTTTACTTGTTCACAACAGTCGTGAAACCTAAGATCTTCCACATTTGAAAACCGCCGCGGTAGTACAATATTTTATCCGCAGGGTATCCAAGGTTTAAAAATACTTTTATAAATTCAGGTGCCTTGTCGCACCACAGACCATTACAATAAAAAGCGATGTCCATGGCTCTTTTGGTATTTAAACTGCCGTCGGGCATACGCTTGGCACCCAGAATTTTTAGAATTTTCTCCATTTTGACTGCATTATCTTTGGTTGCAGACGGGATATTCACTGCTGAAGGAATAGATTCTTTCTTATATTCCTTCTTTGACCTTACATCAACCAGAACACCTTTTTTATTGTTCCCTTTTTCTCTCATGAACTGCAGCAATTCTACTTCACCGATGGTTTGTATATCATCATCCATTTTAATGGGTTGTATATCCTGACCCGGCCTATACTGCTTTGCATATTCTCCCGTTAGCTTATGTTTGGTATCTTGTATGCGGTGTACCTTTACGGCTTTGCCTTTATGGTACACATAGATATACGCAATCTCCGGTGTGATCTTCACTTTGTCAAATTGCCCGGCATTTAGACAGAGTGTCCCGATGAACAGTAGTATCAAACTTCTCATTTTGTCTCCTCCGGTACGATCGTTGTAAGCCCTAAAAGCTGCCAGGACTGCATACCGCCACGGTAGTATTTCATTTTCTTTTTAGGGTAACCGATGTCGATCAAAGCATTGATGGCTGTAGGGGACTGCCCACACCATGCACCGTTGCAGTACAGAAGGATCGTTTTGGCCCGACTGAAGTCCCAGGTGCCGTTTACTATTTTCCCGCCTAGATCCTTAAGAATGCTGTTACGCTCCTCAGACTCACTCAAAAAGAGTTTAAAAGGGATGTTGACTGCTGTAGGTATGGCCGATCTCGCATACCAGTTTTTTAACCTTGCATCTATAAAAACACCCTTTTGCTTCTCAAGGAAATCCAGCACTTCCAATTCTCCGTATGTCTCCACGCCTTCAGTGACCGTAAAGGGTTCTATAAAAAAAGGAGGGGAAGGCCGGGATGTCAAAGCGAAAGTGTTGGTCAGGTAGGCGTCTTTGTCTTGCGTACGCTCAATGATATAGGTCTTTCCCTTTGCCTTGACTTCAACATAAGGCTTGCCTTCAACAATCTCAACAACATTTCCAGCACCCAAAAGCATGCTAGTCAGTAAAACAATTGATAAATAAAGTGATTTCATTAATGTATCCTCCAAATACTCTTATGATACATCAATAATGAGTAATCCCTATAAAGAATAGGCCTGTTCATAGACAGCACCTATCTATACATGGCAGTGCAAGCAAACTTAAAAAGTCTCCCCTCTCTTTAAGTCCTTGCACTTTCTGTCCCTACTTCGCAGCAGGTTTAGCTTTATCAATGTATGCATATGAAGCAAGATTGTAACATAAGAAAACTTGTTTGTCTATGTCTGTATGCTAAAAAAATAAGCAATATCAAATCAAATACTGTCAAATAGGACAGATTTTTACATAGGTATCGAGGATGTTATCTACCATACCTGTATCAAGCTTACCAGTACTGTAGATGGTCAGATGTGCATCCCCTTCATTTTTATGTCCTTTTTCTGCTGCCAGCGAAAGCACATGTTTGGCAATAGCATCACCAGTATGGACAAGATTCAGATCTTTCTGCATCACATGTGCTATAGTATCGCTGACCAGGGGGTAATGCGTGCATCCAAGCACGATGGTATCCACATCATTTTCTTTCATCGGTTTGAGCCATCCCTCTATCATCTCAACTGTTCTGGGGCTGTTGGCCTGTCCGTTTTCTATCTGTTCCACCAAACCGGGACAAGCCTGCTCATACAGCATTACATCTTTTTGTGCGGCATGGGTCGATGCAAGCTGTTGATATTTGCTCCCTTTGAGTGTGGCAGGGGTGGCAAGCACCCCGACCTTGCCTGTTTTTGTCTGTTCAATGGCCGGTTTTATACCAGGCTCCGTACCTATGATAATGAGATTTGTGTATGTTTCTCGTAAAACCTGTATCGCAGCCGAAGTTGCCGTGTTGCATGCCACGATAAGCACATCGATATGATGCTTTTCTATAAAGTATTTTGTGAGGTCAAGGGAGAACTGTAAGACTTGCTCGGAAGTTTTTTCACCGTAAGGTGCATGTTTGGTATCTGCAATATAAAAAAGATCGGCACCTTTAATATGTTCCTGAAGTGCCTTAACAACCGTTAAGCCCCCAAGTCCAGAATCAAAGATGCCGATCTTTAACATGGGATATTAAGCACCTTCGTTCATAATAGAAAGGAATTCTTCATTGGTCTTTGTTTTCATCATTTTGGAGAATAAGAATTTCAGTCCTTCCACCTCTTCCATGTTCTGCATTGCATTTCGCAGTGCCCATACCTTTTGAAGGGTCAGAGCATCTACCATGAGTTCTTCTTTTCTTGTACCTGATTTGGTCACATCTATCGCAGGGTAGATACGTCTTTCAGATACATGGCGGCTTAGTACCACCTCGGAGTTTCCTGTTCCTTTGAACTCTTCAAAGATCACCTCATCCATACGGGAACCTGTGTCTATCAAAGCTGTGGCTATAATGGTCAAAGACCCACCCTCTTCTATATTTCTAGCCGCACCAAAAAAACGTTTTGGTTTATGCAGGGCATTGGCATCCACACCACCGGAAAGGACTTTACCGGAGCTTGGGGTGACCGTATTGTATGCACGGGCAAGTCTGGTGATGGAATCCAGCAATATCACAACATCTTTACCCATCTCAACGCGTCTTTTGGCTTTTTCAATGACCATCTCAGCCGTTCTTACATGGTTTTGTGCAGGGAGATCAAAGGTCGAAGCATACACTTCACCTTTGACCGAACGTTGCATATCTGTGACCTCTTCAGGCCTTTCATCCACAAGAAGCACCATCAGCGATGCATCAGGGTTGTTATGTGTTACGCCATGGGCGAGCTCTTTAAGCAGTTCAGTCTTACCGGTACGAGGTGGTGCCACGATCAACGCTCTTTGTCCTTTTCCTATGGGCGTAAAGAGGTCGAGTACACGCCCCGTCATCTTCATCGGGTTGTACTCCATCTTAAGTTGTTCCATGGCATACAAAGGGGTAAGGTTGTCAAAAAGAGGACGTTGTTTTGATTTTTCAGGCGGAAGGTAATTGATCGCTTCTATTTTAAGAAGTGCATTGTATTTTTCTTGTTCTTTGGGAGCGCGTACCTGCCCTGTAACAATGTCACCGTTTCTTAAAGCGAAACGCTTGATCTGCGTGCCGCTGACATAGGTATCGTTGGAAGAGTTTGCAAAGTTTCCGTCTTCGGAACGTAAAAATCCATACCCGTCAGGCAAGATCTCCAAAATCCCCGTAAACAAGATAAATCCGCCTTGGCTGACTTGAGACTTGAGTATCTCAAATATCAGGTCTTTTCTTTGGAATTCATTCGGGTTTTCAACTTTAACTTCTTCAGCGATCTTAACGAGCTCTTGAAGTGGTTTTTGCTGAAGATCTTCTATCTTGTATCCTTTTACAGGAACGTGGGTTCTATTTTTTTTAGAATTGGGATTTGACTTTTTTGAGTCATTGGTATTTTTATTGTCGCTCATTATGCCTCTTGTTTTGGGGTTTGTTTTTTGAAGATGTCACACCAGTAACATGCCATTAGTTAGTAGTATGTAGTAGATGTATTATATTGATTTTTCTCTGAAATGTCAACTTAATGCAAAATACAACAACGGCGGATACATAAACACGCCCATCAAGAAGACCCATGAAGGCAT
>CAYXZY010000056.1:0-6883 GCA_964469685.1 uncultured Sulfurovum sp.
CCATTTCTATTTTTTTTACTTGATAATCATTCCAAAAATTAATCGCAAGCAGTACTTCCAAAAGTACCATGAAAATGAGAAATGTTTTTAAAAGAGATTCAACTTCATACTTTTTCAATCATATAGCCTTGTCCACGTATGTTCTTGATCTCTATACCCAGTTTTGTTTTTAATTTTGCAATGTTTACACGCAAGGCATTGGCATTGGGCTGCTCTAAAAAATCCATCAGTATATAACTGTCTACGATTTTATTTTGCTCTATCATAAGTCTGTGAAAAATATTTTGCTGTACTTCTCCCAGTCCTATGGTGTGACCGTCTTTTTGCAACATGCGTGTTGCCGGCTGATAGGTGATATCATTCAGGCATATCACAGTATCTTCTTTTTGGTACTTTCGCTTGATACGAATGACCAGCTCTTCAGGGTCAAACGGTTTTTTTATATAATCATCTGCTCCGATCTCAAACCCTCTTGAAATGGAGTTAATATCTGTCAGTGCAGTAATATAGATGGCCGGCGTTTCATCTCCTGCTTCTTTTAAAGCGGTCAGCACATCAAACCCGTCTACTTCGGGCACATTGACATCAAGGATATACAGATCATATTCCTTGTCAAAGGTAAGGTCAAATACCTCTGGCCCACGATGCGCCACATCTATGCTATAGCCTTCCAATTCCAAAAATTCTTTGAGACTTTCACATAAGATCTGGTCATCTTCAAGTAGTAGTATCTTCATCATATTACAGTATACAAAAGTAACATTAAGGCAGTATTACCTTACTTTTTTTTAGGCATTTTCAATACGATCAAAAATACAACCAGAATGATCCCATAGGCTAAATAATGGTACACATTATCACTTAATTGCATTAACGTACCTCCATGATCTTGTCACCGGACTTTACGATGGTGTATTTTTTGTCCAGCTCTTTGACATCCGAACCTTCCAAAATAACAATAGGCGTAATGGTATCTTTGTTATGCTCTTTCAAATAAGACAGGTCTGCCTTTATGATGCCATCACCGGCTTTGACCTTGGCTCCTTCTTCAAGCAGGCGTTCAAATCCTTTGCCTTCAAGCGCCACGGTCTCCAAACCTATATGTACCATGACTTCCAGGTCTTTGTCACTTTTCACACTATAGGCATGGTTGGTGGAGAATATCTTGGATATCACACCATCTATAGGCGCAGCAAACACCTCCGAGATAGGCATCAAAGCCACGCCGTCACCTACTAGTTGTTGTGAAAAGACTTCATCATCTACAGAGTCAAGCGTCACGACCTGCCCGTCTGCGGGTGCATATATCTCTCTTACTTTTCTTTTTAAAAATCCTAACACTGATACTTCACCTCTCCTTCTATGATAGTTGTTATGATACTGAAGTTTTCATCAAAAATGACAATATCCGCATCATAGCCCGGTTTGAGTTCTCCTTTTTTGAGTCCCAGTTTTTGTGCAGGCAATGTTGTCACACTGCCTACAAGAGCTGTGAAATCCATACTGGTATGTTTTGACATATTGTGTAAGGCTTCATTCATCTTCAGAACTGAGCCTGCCAATGTGCCATCAGACAAAAGCGCCTTGCCTTCAGAGACGTTTACCTTACGCCCGCCCAGGTCATAACTGCCGGATTTCATACATCCTGCTCTCATGGCATCTGTAATCAGAATAAGCTTGTCTTTTTTGACTCTTTGCACCAGCTCCAAGGTACTGTGGTGGGTATGTACCAAATCTGCGATGATATCGCAGGTGACAGGACTGTCAAAGACTGCCCCTATCAGGCCTGGATTTCTGTGGTGGTACGGTCTCATCGCATTAAACAGATGGGTGACATGGGAAATGCCCCAGGCAAAACTCTCCTTACTCTCCTCATAGTCAGCCTCACAGTGCCCTGCACTCAAGATGACATGCGGATACTCTTTTTTTAGTTTACAGATGAACGCTTCTGCCCCCTCCACTTCAGGTGCCAGCGTGATCATCTTGACCACATCCATGTGCTCGGCAATGAGATCAAAGTGAGGTTTTTGTACATGCGTTTCATCTTGTGCCCCATGTTTGGAAGCATTGATGAACGGCCCTTCCAAATGAACCCCCAATACCTGTGCGCCCGGCACCTCTTTGGCATGTGCTTTGACATTTTCCAACGCTTTGTGTATATCTGGTGTCGGCATGGTCATCGTGGTTGCAAGAAAAGAGGTGGTTCCGGTGGGAAGCAAAGCAGCAGACAAAGTGTTCAATGCTTCGGGAGTCGCATCCATCACATCTGCACCCCCGGAACCGTGGATATGCAGATCTATAAAGCCTGCACTCACATAGGCACCTTGGACATCAATGACCTCAACATTATTACTGTCACTCACACGTATATCATCCACCATATCAATGATCTTTTTATCATACAGTAGTATCTTGTCTTCAAGAATCTTGTCGGCTGTGACTATTTTGGCATTGACGATGGCTTTAATATTCATCTTCTTTGAGTCTGTCCTTTAGCGCACGTTTGAGCACTTTTCCTGTGGCATTTTTAGGAAGTTCCTTGATAAGGTGTATCTGTTTGGGTATTTTATAGTTTGCAAGATGTTCTTTCATGTATTTTTTCAATCCTGCTTCGTCAAGTGTCTCAAACCCTTCTGCCAGCTCTATGTAGACCACGGGTACTTCGCCGGATTTATCATCTACCAGACCTATGACAGCAGAGGCACCCACACCTTCATACACATCAATAACCTCTTCCACTTCTCTTGGGTAGATATTGATACCTTTTGAGATGATCAGGTCTTTTTTCCTATCTACGATAAATAAAAACCCTTCATCGTCCATATAGCCCATATCTCCGGTTAGCAGCCAGTCATTGACTATGGTTTCCAATGTTGCTTCAGGACGCCCCAGATACCCCTGCATCACATTGTCACCTTTGACGATGATATCACCGATCGTACCGTTTGCCACCTCATTCATCTCACTGTCTACGATCTTCATTTCGTAGCCATGCAGCGCAGTTCCTACGGAGCCTGCTTTTTGTTTGCCAATGGTGTTCATGCATACTGCCGGGCTTGCCTCACTCAGTCCGTAGCCTTCAAGCAGTGTCGCGCGTTTGAACTTCTTTGCCATGGCATCAAGTGTTTTGGGTTGCAGTGCCGATGCACCTGAGATAAACACACGCAAGCTGTTGAACCACATGAAATACCAGGGCAGTTTGGCTTTAGCCAAAGCGGTGTAGACATCGGGGATACCAAAAAAGAGTGTCACACGTTTTAGCAGTGTCTGTTTAAATATATTTGAAAAGGGCTGGATCGATGGAATAATTACTATACTTCCCCCGACATAAAGCGGCAGCATGACCCCTATGGAGAATGTAAAAGAATGGAACATAGGCAAAAAGACTATGGCTCTGTCCTTGGAGACAACATTGACTGTTTTTTGCCCGGAGTCTACGTTGGACAGTATATTCTTATTGCTCAGCATGGCACCCTTTGGCTTGCCTGTTGTTCCGGAAGTATAGAATATCACAGCCGTATCTTCCAGACCTCTATGTACATGCACCGTCTGTGTGTTTGTCTTTAAGATATCATCTAAACGGTAATGCTGGTCTCCCCTGACACTTTCTTCGCCTTCCCAGACTATGAACTTGCAAAGTGCTGATGCTCTTGAAGAGTTGACCACTTTGTCGTGTATCGCTGAAGCGATCAACACTGCACTTCCGGAGTCTTCTAAGATATAAGAGAGTTCTTCTTCTTTCAAAAAAGTATTGACAGGTACGAGAATGGCACCTATCTTGGACACCGCAAATATCGCGTAGATGAACTCTGCGGAATTTCGCAAAAAGAGTGCCACCCTATCACCCTCTTTGATCTCTTTTTCAGCCAAAAAACCTGCAAGCCTGTCAGCTTGTTCGAGCACCTGTCCATAGGTGATCTTCTCATCACCGACAAACAGTGCTACTTTCTTTTTTCGCTTTAGGGCATGATGAGCGATCAACTCATATAAATTCGTAAACCTGTATGCCATCTTAGAACTCGTATGCCACACCTACAGTTGTCAAGAATGCGCCACCTTCAGAAAATCCTCCACCCTTATTCAATAAATTCGTTTCACTTTTATCTTCATGAGCACCTGGTTGAAGTGTTATAGCTTCTTTACTTGAGTACAAAAACGATGCTCCCCATGAAAGGTTGGCATTTTGTTGATACTTGAATCCCATAGAGAAATTCTTAGAGTCACTGTCTGGAAGCTCAAATCCTATTGTTTCTTGAGGTGTTGGTGAATCATCTATAGAGAACCCAAAAAGTGCTGTGAGTTTATTGTCCATTTTGACCGTAGCACCGAGCCTGAAGATATTCACATCTTTCCAGTTTCTTGCTAAAGGCTCATCAAACACAGGCAATTCAGTGTCATATTCAAAATCTAAATTTTTATATTTAGACCAAAAGGCTCTTTCATAGTCAAATTCCAATGTAAATCTCTCATTCCAAGTTTTTGAAATAGCAATATTAAGTGTTGCAGGCAAAGGTACTGTTACGCTAGCATCTCCATCATAAAAATTTTGACTTGGGTTAACAAAATTTGCAAATAATTTAGCATTTCCCTCTTCTTTTAAATTCACATTTGAACGGTATGTGACAGCAAAATTGATATCAGGAGTTGGTCTATAGGCTAAAGCCAAGTTATAGCCAAATTCTACAGTATCTCCTTCCATATCTCTCGAAGCAATTATAAGTCCTCCTATATCTGAAGTATCACTTTTTACAACACCTTCACTATATATTATTCTTACACCTCCTGCAACAGAAAAATTATCTGTTATTTTATATGCTATTGAAGGACTTAATTCGATTATTTTTAATGTAAATTCTTCGGCTGAAGCCTTCTGATAAGGTGTCTCCCATCGTTTAGTTAATCCTCCGGGTACAATTAAACTAACCCCCCATCTAAGATCATCCATTGGCGCTGAGACATAATGTACATTTGGCACAAGAATATTTTCTACCTCTGACTCCCCAGAAAAAGGATCCATAAGAGTATATACATTTGATGGCAAACGTACCAGTGTGACAGCACCTTCTACATACTGTTTGTCTCCCATAAAACTCATATTTGCCGGGTTGTAGTAGGCAGCATCTGCTCCCATGGTGTGTGCGACATAGGCTGCTGCAAGCCCCATAGAGTTAACGGACTGCTCGGGGAGTTTGTATCCTCCTGCTATCACTACTGAACTTGTGACTGCACTTAGTGCCAAACCTTTGACCAACTTTTTCATATCTTACTCCTTGTATTTTTGTTCCCTTGTAGAACTTGACTTAACTGCCCAGAGGCAATTCAATCAAATGCAACGTTGATGCACATTACGATTCTATCAGATCATAAAGTGCCTGGATCTCCTGAGGCCAGAGAGACTCATCGATGGTTTCGAGTATGAGAGGAATGTCATCCATTCTGTCATCATTCATGATAAACCGAAAGGCATCCCAGCCTATCTCCCCCTGCCCCAATGAAGCATGCCTGTCAACCCTTGAGCCCAGTGGCGGCTTGGAATCATTGATATGCATTCCCATGAGGTACTCACGCCCTACGATCCTGTCAAAACTTCCCCAGGTCTCATCATAGGCCTCTTTGGTACGTATGTCGTACCCGGCTGTGAACATATGACAGGTGTCTATGCAGACCCCTACACGGCTTTTGTCTTCTATTTTGTCGATGAGATACGCCAAGTGTTCAAATTTATACCCCAGGTTGCTTCCCTGTCCTGCTGTGTTTTCTATGACCAGTTTTACATCTGAGCCTTTGGTCGCTTCTATGGCTCTGTTCATGGACTCCGCGATGACATCAAGGCATGCCAGTTCTGCTTCCATCAGCTTGTCTGCGTACGCAGGGTCTTTCTTAGGTATCTTTACCAGGTGGGAGCCTGGATGAAAATTGAGTTTATCCAGTCCCAAGACATGACAACGCTCAAGTTCATCAATGAATGCTTCTCTTGATTTTTCCAGTTTTTCAACCTCAGGATGTCCCAGGTTGATAAGATACGAATCATGCGGAAGTACATGTTTAGGCAAGATACCGGAAGTCTGAAGGTTTGCTTTAAAGGCCTCAACGGTTTTGGACTCCAATGGTTTAGCGACCCACTGTCTTTGGTTCTTCGTAAAGAGGGCAAACGCTTTTGCCCCTATGGCCATGGCATTCAGCGGCGCGTTATCTACTCCACCGCTTGCACTGACATGTGCACCAACGAACTTTGCCATATTGCCTCCCTCTTTACTGTTTCTTCACTTTAATTAAAATTGCGTTTATTGTATCACGAAATGTGATCTCGTTATTTAAAACTTTATAATGTATAGCATATTTCCCGTCTTTTACAATCTGCTGTGTAAAGCCGTTACCTTTTGGGGTGTAACCCTGCCCATCAAAGATCTTTTTTGCCCTAAAAATATTCTCTAACATATCTTTTGGGTAGTGTGCATGCAAGACTTCCTGATTAAAACGTGTTTTGGACATGCATTTCAGAAGGCTCATGCATACAGAACTCTCTAAGATGCGCAGTGACATCAACGCCTGTCCGCTGCTGTATATCTCAACTTTTACCTCGTCTTTGTTCTCATAGATGAAACCCATATCGGCATACTTAAAGGTGGGTGTTTTAAAGACAATAAGTGCAGAATCCTGTTTCACATATTGCTTCGAGGCACAGGATGCAAGAAGCAAAGCCAGACCTGTAAAAATAACTATTTTTTGCATGTTCAAGACAACTCTCCCATTTTTGATCCATTAAGTATACACTATTTAAGATATTTCTAAGCACTGTATATATATAATTTCGTCCACAAGTTGCAGATGGCCCCATCGTCTAGCGGTTAGGATCCATGGTTTTCATCCATGTTACCGGAGT
>CAYXZY010000057.1:0-6869 GCA_964469685.1 uncultured Sulfurovum sp.
GAATCATCATTCGTATTTGTATTGGCTGTATCATCACTACCGTTGATGCTGTCACCATCACTGACAGAAGTGTAATTAGCAGGATTAGTCTCTTCAACAGTGTAGTCACCTGGTGCAACATTTGCAAAGGTGTAGGTACCATCAGCCAATGTTTGTGTTGTCGCCACAACAGTGCCGCCACTGTCTTTTAATGTCATCGTTACATTATTTAAACCTGTGCCTATATCATCACGGACAGTACCGGAGATAACTGCACCTTTACAGACATTGAGATTTCCTAGAATTCCTATACCTCTACCCGCATGATTTATTACTGAAGTATCTATGTCTTCAAAGACAATTGTTACAGTCGTAGCTCCATCGGGGATAGATACTCTCACCGTACCTCGTGTATCATTTTCTGAGCCCTGCGTATCATCAAATGTTGTTTGTGCTACATTGCCTGAGGCTGACACTAACGGAGAGGAACTATTGACCACTGTTAGTGTAGGAGTACCGACATTGCTTGTCACGGTAATTTTGTCATCTCTGTCATCAATACCTGTTGTCCCTGTATCAATGTCTGACACAAGGAATGAAGCATCATACACCGGCTCGGAAAAAGTCAGTGTTGTAGTGACAGGTGATGTACCTGTATTTGCATCGGGATCAAAAATAATCCCAAGATCAGACACCCCTCCAAAATATTGTCCTGTCCCACTTGTGCTGTCCACATATGGCGTACTAATGCCATAAGCAGTAAATGACCCTGCTGTACTTGTAGTCACTGAAACATTTGCTGTGATACCTGGCAATAGCGTTATCGTACCTGAACTTTGCCCGTCACTCCAACCACTGCTGTCCCAGTCATACGCACTGGAACATTGTCCAGGTAGTGGCGTGATTGGGTTTACAGTTACAGTAGCAGTTAAAACATCTCCTGCAGTGGTAGGATCATTTTGGTCTGGTGTGAATGCTGCGGTGGTTGTATTTGGGACAATACCACCCTGAACACCATCTCCAATGGTTCCTGTCATGGTCAAGGTTGTACTTGCACCGTTTGCAAGTGTACCTATAGTCCATACACCATTTGCGTAGGTACCTTGTACAGGATTTACTATCACATTTTCAAGACTTCCGGGAGCTGTATCATCAAGAGAAACATTGGTTGCGGTTGATCCGCCATTATTTGTTACTGTAATTGTAAAGGTAACACTATCACCGACACTTCCTGTGGCAGGAGATACGGTCTTCACTGTAACCAGGTTCGCTTGCTCTTGAAAACCGTTATTCTGCTCAAAGTTGTCTACATCTGCATTTACAGTGACTGACGTTGGATCATTTCCTTCTGTCTGGACTACGCCAGCAGGAAGAGTGGTCTCATCTATATCTACCGTGGCATTTCCAGTTGTTGAAACCCCTGAAGCATTATAGTCACCGTTTGCATCTGTGGTCACCGTCTGCACTTCACCATTTGCAGCAGTAACAACAACGTTCACTCCAACCAAATCAGGCTCACCGGCATCTTGAGTACCATTGCCGTTTAGATCATTATAAAGATGTCCAACTACATTCCCTGCAGGATTAAACGTAAGCTTATAGTCTTCTACCTCACCTTTGCCCCCTGCCCCAAATGCAGATTCTCCAGCATTTTCAGAAAATCTAAATCTAGCATATGATGTACCTGTATAATTACTCCCTGGCAATACTAATGGGATAATGGTCTCTATGGCAACCGTACTGTTGATAGGGCTGTCTGCCAATACTTGCTCACCCGCTCCGTTAAAATCCCCATTGCCGTCAAGATCCACCCATACACTTAAATATCCGTTACCTATACTTGTCACATTAAGATCATAGGTATTTCCTACTGTCATATTGAGTTCTGAGCCAACAGTCGGCGTACTGCCAATACGTACACCGTCTTCATCATCAAAATTAACGTTCCCTGTATCTGGATTGTCATCCAAATCGGCATTGACTGAAGATTGTGCTGCATCATTGTCAGCAGGATAGCCATATCCAAGTACTGTAAACACAGTTACAGGATGGGACGCATCACCATAGCTTGCAGGCATATCACCATGGTCGGTACTGCTTTGCATTATAGCTTCAAAATCAATCTGCTTAAATGAAATTTGGATCAGTCTGTAGGCTCCAGTATTTGTAGTTTGTCCATAGGCGTTATCATTAGAAACCCTAAGATTTACCGCATCAACCTGATTGGGTCCACTGCTTCCGGATACCGCAATACCCCCACCACGACATGCCGCATCCGGGTTCGTTGCAGAGTCATTACAGTTACCGGAAGTCTGCCCTTTCAGTTTCACATAATAGATGGCTCCGAAAGATCCTTCACTGTAGGTTACATTAGATGCACCTGCTTCCACATACCCTCTACTTGGAGAGATCATATAAATATCATCTGTTCCCGTAACAAATTCCCCACTTGTCGCACCATTGGTATCAAGGTCAAATCCGGAAAAAGTAATTCTGTCAACAGCTATGGGCGTATTTGTGCCTTGCAGTACAGGTGATACCTTCAGATCCATATAAGCAAGATCATCTCCGGCATCATCATCTTTCAGTCTTGTTTCCAGTATACCGCTTGCCACAGAGATACAAGGTCCGGAGGACTGATTATTGGCTGTATCATACTCGTTATCCTCAGCTGTGATCTCTATGAGCAGATCGATTGCCTGCCCATTGTAGCTTGCTGTCGTGCCTGCCCTGTACACTGCACCGGTTTGACAGGCTGTTCCCTGCTCCAGAGTAAGTGTATTGTCCAATGGCAAATCTACAGCATGTAGGTTTCCAGTAAAAAGCGTGCTGATGATAAAAATCGAAAGTAGTCTGAGCCACTGAATTATATGTTTCATTGGGTTCTCCAAAATATTGTAAATATATTGGTAACCCGGCGATCTGTCTTCCCAGTAGACCCGTAGCTTTCCGTCCCTACCTCACGATAGGTTTGGCTTTTCTCTAAGTAATTAATGCTGAAATACTAGCATTAATATGTCAAAAAATGTCAAATCTGAAGCTTCGTATATACCGAGACATACATAGCATAGACTTTAACAATAGACTGAACAAGTGACTTTAACATAAAAATGTCATGGAATTGTCACCATATGCCACATTGATGTGACAATCTATATATTTTGGGGTGTAAATCTATATCCCATCCCATAAATACTCTGGATAAGGTCTTTGGGGAGTTTCTTGCGTAGCTTGAATACCAGGTTTCTGATGTTCTCCTCATGGAGATCGATATTGTTATCTGTAAAAAACCGGCATATGTCCTCATTGGTACATAAGACATTACACTTTTCTGCCATGAGCTGCAGCAACAGTAATTCATGTCTGCTTAATGCGATCTCCCCTTTTTCGCCTGTTAAAGAGAGTTTTTCTTTATCCCAGGTATGTGTGCTGTCCAAACTGAGGGCTACTTGCTTCTTGTCAGGGGCATTCCCTTCATCTACTTCTTTACAAACCCTTGCAAGGACTTGCAGCAATTCATTATGCTCAATGGGCTTGGTGACAAAGCGTGAGATGCCAATGTTGATCAATTCTATCAGATACTCTTTGTCCGTATAGGCAGAAAGTACCATGATCTTTTGCTTCTCATCTATCTGTCTGACTGCCCTACTGAACTCCACTCCATTCATCACAGGCATCTGTATATCGGAGATGATGAGTCCAAAAGCATGTTCTTGCTTCTCTTTGGCTTCTTCGTAGATGCGTAGTGCTTCTTGTCCGTTACTAGCAGTGATCACACTTTTAAATAAATCGCCTAGTACCTCAGCCATCTCATCACGTAACGGCTGATAGTCTTCGACCAACAGCAAGGTATGTTTTTTAGTTCTGTCATAGAGTTTTTTTGTATCGATCATTGACTGTCCTTATCTATGGTAAAATGTAATGTGAAGCATGTCCCCTCATTTTGATTGTCTACTTCCAGCCTGCCTGAGTGGTGATCTTCAATGATGACTTTGGCCAAATACAACCCTAGCCCCGTACCGTTTTTACTTCGTTTTGTACTAAAGTACGGGTCAAATATATGGGACATAATGGATTTTGGGATACCGCCTGCATTATCACAAATCATGACGGACACAGTATTGCCGGTTTGATACGTCCGTATCATGATCTTTTTATGCGCTGTTTGACACTCTGCCAGTGCCTCTTGTGCATTTTTAAGTATGTTCAGGATCACCTGCGTGACCTCGTTTTGTACCAAGGTAAGGTCAGGGATATCCTCTTTTTGGAAAGCTACCGTGATGCCGCTTTCATTCAATGTAGGCTGCATGATGTGCAAGGCCTGGTCGATAATATCATTTAGACAGACCCTCTCTTTTTTGTTGTCTTTTTTTAGAAAATTCAAAAATATCTCTATGGTCTCAGACAAAACAGTCACATATTCTGCGGTTGATTTGAGCTTGCTTTTTAGATACTGCTCAAAATCTTTTCTCTGTTCTTTCTGCTCCAGGTCAAAATGCCCCAATGCCAGTTTGTTCTGTACACTGATAGTCGTAGCCGACAGTGCACTCAGCGGCTGTCTCCACTGATGCGCGATCATCCCTATCATCTCTCCCATTTGCGCCAATCTGGACTGCTCATTCAGTAACTTCTCCTTGGAGTAGAGATCTGCAAGACTCTTTTCAACTTTTGCTTCTAGATTGAGATGAGATACCCTTAGCGCCTCTTCTGCCTCATGTCTTTTCCTGATCTCACGTTTTAAGCGCTTGTTCCAGTAATACATCAGCGCAAAAAGCAGTGATGACACAATGAGGACCAACCATACAAACGTGTAATCTTTTTTGATATGGTACCGTGAAACCCTCCAGCGGTTTTGGATGTTTTCAATGGTCGCGTCTTCTATGGTAGCTATGGTCTTATTCATGATCCCCAAGAGCATCTTGTCTGTATCAATCACACCTATGGACACTTTAAAGGGATGCTCTTTGGCAAGAGAGCCGTTAACCTTGAAGGTCTCATAACCATAAGACTCTACGTATATATCTGAGATGCCACTGAGTGCGACAAAACCGTATGCTTCACCTTTTTTGACCATCTCCATCGCAAGATCCGTATCGGGGATGACCTTGATCTCCAGATCATGATAATACTCTTCAATGGCACTTTTGAACGTAGGTATATTGGTCAAGAGTAATTTCTGCCGAAGCTCTTTCTTGCTATGCGGGAAGACCTTATCATGTGTAGTGATCAGGTTAAAGTAGACACTTTCCAAAGGGTCTGTAAGATCATAGTGTGCAAATCTTTTATAATTGGTCGACGTCACCGAAATAAGCTCGCAGCCTCTGCGGTCTGCAATTTCTTGGAGTTCTTGCTGGGTCTTTGGGACAACATAGCTAAAATCAACATTCAGCTTTTCTCCTATAAGCCTGTAAAAGTCTCCTACAGCTCCTGTATGCACACCATCTGCAAACCCGTCAACAGGGTAGAGTCCGGGCTGTATACATATCTTGATCTGTTTTTTCTGTTTCAGGTATGCTTTTTCTTCAGGGCTGAGATGTACTGTCTCCTGACTCTGCGATCCATAAATAAAGTCATCAAAATGCAAGACGGATTCTTTGGGCACCAACCCAAGCTCAACAAAGTTCTCCGCCATGAGAAGTACCCGTTGTTCATCAATGCTGCCTATGGGATACAGAGAAGGAAGCATCACATGCTCTATCTGCCTGGCTTCGTACATCAAGGCATCATAAGATTTGTTTTGGTCGTTATACTGCTTCCTGATGAGATCGATCATCTCCTCTTTATGCGCTAAAGCATACTCCCAGCCTTTGATACTTGCCTGCTTAAAGCGTGCTACTCTTTGCGGGTGCGTTTTAAGTTCCTCTTGGGTTGTGAACAGGTTTACATCATAAAAAGGTGCGCCGTAAGCTCCGGGATTGAGTATATTGTAGTGGATGCCTGCCTTATCGAGATAGTAGGTCTCATTGGTCGTAAATACGGTCATCGCATCTACTTTTTTGCTCATGAAATCGTCGATACTAAAGGTGGGCTGAACGTTTTGAAAATAGCTAGCGTCCATATCAAATTTTTTGAACATCATAAGCAGTGTACTGCTTTGTAGATCTTTTGACACACCCATGACCTTCTTGCCAATCAGGTCACTTGGCAGCCGAAACTCCTCTTGGGTGACCAGCACCAGAGGAGAGTGTTTAAAAAAATTCGCCACAAACATCAAGGGCTCTCCAAGCAAATAACGTGCAATGATATTGGAATAGCCCAAACCATATTGCGCTCTGCCTTCAAGTACTTCATCCACTGTGTCCATGTCACCAAGGAAGGGCTTAAAGCTTACATCAAGTCCGGCATCTTTGTAAAAATCTTTTTCTTTGGCAGCGTAGAATCCTGCAAACTCGAACTGGTCTTTCCATTGGAGCTGTAGTGTTATTTTTTCAAGGGGTTTCTCTTGTGCGTACAAGAGGTTAGACAGAAGGAAAAAGGTGATAAATGCAGTAAGTAATCTATACATATAATCATATCACCTTATCAATGAAGAGTCTATAATGTGCGTGTTATACTCTCTTATCGTGTAAACTATTTTTTAAGAGGTGTCACATACATATTGATATAACGTCCTTCTTGAGACGGCTTACTCTCAAGGTTGCCCACATCTTCCAGCATCGGCCAGACACGGTTGAGAACATCTACGCCCCACTCCGGATTTGCCATCTCGCGCCCTCGCAGAAAAACACGCAGTTTTACATGCTTGCCTTTCTCCAGGAACTCTCTGGCATGCTTTACTTTATAGGCAATATCATTGTCAGCGATCTTACAAGAGAACTTGACTTCTTTGACTTCTATCTTCTTTTGGTTTTTGCGGGCTTCTTTTTTCTTTTTTTCAAGCTCGTATTTGT
>CAYXZY010000058.1:0-6840 GCA_964469685.1 uncultured Sulfurovum sp.
GTCAAATATGAAGCCTTGGTAAGACTCAAGGACAAGGAGAACCCTGACAAACTCATTTCCCCATATTTTTTTATGGATGTGATCAAGGGTACCAGCCAATATATCAAAATGAGTAAATTGGTATTTAAAAACGTATTTGATACATTGAACGCCTATCCTCACATAGAATTGTCCGTCAATGTTGATCTGAATGATCTCTACAACAATGACATGATGGCGCTCATACAAGCCAACCTTTATGAGCACAAAGATGCTGCAAACAGATTGACATTTGAAATTCTTGAAGAGCATGAAGTGAAGGATTATGACAAAGTCGAGTATCTATTTAAACAGCTGAAGGCCTATGGATCAAAAGTGGCATTGGACGATTTTGGCAGTGGCTTTGCAAACTACAGCTACTTGATCCGTCTTGATCTGGATGTACTTAAAATTGACGGAAGCCTCATTCGTCAACTGCAAAATCAAACCGACAGAACAAAAGCTGTCTTAAAATCCATTCAGGAACTGGCACAGCACTTTGGGTATGAACTGGTCGCAGAATTCGTTTCTCATGAGGACATCTATGAGATGATAAAAGAATTGGACATAGCATATTCTCAAGGGTACTATCTGGGAGAACCAAAGCCTATAGAGGCATATATCAATAACGACTAGTACTATCTTCCTTAAAGCAATTTAGCTATAATATTTGACTTTACATATTTTTTGCCTATAGTATGATTTTGGTATATTTATAGCGCAGATAAGGAACAGTGATAGTGCTAGATGCAGTAGAGAGAAAAATAGAACAATTTGTAACAGATTTGGGTGACAGCGAGGTTAGCTCGCTTTATCACAAGCTACCTCATGGAAAACGATTACGCGCGAAACTGATATTGAAAATAGCAGGCTCAGGGATCTTGTCTGTCAAAACAGCTGCGATCGTTGAAATGATTCATGCAGCCAGCCTTTTGCATGATGATGTGATAGATGATGCGTACACACGCCGCTCCAAACCTTCTTTAAATGCACTGTACGGGAACAAAACAGCCATCATGCTTGGTGACATACTGTACTCAAAAGGTTTTCTGGAGTTAAACAACATCAGCCCTGATGTTGCAAAGATCATCTCAAATGCCGTGGTGCAGCTTAGCCTTGGTGAGCTTAAAGATGTAGCACTTTCCAAAAAGTTTAACACAGACAAAGATAGATACCTGGAGATGATCTACCAGAAGACCGGTTCACTGATGGAAGCATGTGCGGGTGCAGCTGCACTGCTTGCAGGCAAAGACACGCATGCCTATATGACCTACGGGCGCAATTTGGGCATCGCTTTTCAGATGATCGATGATCTGCTTGACATCACTATGGATGCTGAGACTTTGGGAAAACCTGCACTGCATGACTTTGAAGAAGGCAAGACCACGCTGCCTTATGTGTATCTCAATGAAGTGCTTAGCGGCGCTGAGCAAGAGAAGCTGCAGTCCTTGCACGGGAAAAAACTCAGTGAGGCTGAGCAACACTGGATCAAATCGCAGATGCAAAAGCATGGTGTCATACAAAAAAGTTATGAAGAGGCCAGGGCGCTCATACTCGAAGCCATCACCCTGATGAATGAAAAGGGTGAAAGCGAGTTAAGCGGAATTGCGATGGCCATGATAGAGAGGGAGTTTTAATGTACCATTTGGTTGTAAGTTTCTCACATAAAAGCTGTGAACAGGGTATGCGCGAAAAGCTTGCCTTTGCCAATGATGAAGAAAAAATAGAGATGCTCAACCTGTTGGTGGAGTTTGAGTTTGTGCATGAGGCGTTCATTGTCTCTACATGTAACCGCGTTGAGATCGTGGTGGCCACACGGGATAACTTTTCCACCTATCATGCCATACTCGGACTCATGACCCAAAAAAGTGATCTTGATTTTTATGCATTGAAGCAGTCCGCAGTACGCTATGACGATGAAGAAGCCATACAGCATCTTTTTTCAGTGGTCTCTTCTCTTGATTCGCTGGTTGTGGGTGAATCACAGATCACGGGTCAGGTCAAAGAAGCTTTTATGCTTTCACATAAAAACGGTACTGCAGGAAAGAAGCTCAATCGCATTATCTCCTATGCTGTCAAATGTGCCGCAGAAGTGAGAAATACGACCAATATCTCTCAAAACCCTATATCTATTGCTTCTGTGGCTGTAGCCCAGGCACATAAGCTTCTGGGTGACAATATGGTAGGAATGACCGGTTTGGTCATCGGTGCGGGCGAGATGGGTGTACTGGCGGCAAAACACCTGCTGAGAGCAGGGTGTGATGTGGTTTTGGTAGGCCGTGACCAGGCAAAAGTGGAAAAAGTGGCTGAAACACTCGGTGAAAATGTCAAAGCGGCAAGCGTGGAAAAACTCGAAAAGTATCTGAACCGTTACAGACTGGTTTTTTCTGCAACGTCATCCAAAGATCCCATTATCAAAAAAGAGATGATAGAAAATGAGATGCTCCCGAGATTTTGGTTTGATATGGCCATTCCAAGGGACATTGAAGATATGGATATGGAAAATCTGCAGCTCTTCCGCATCGATGACCTGCGAAACATCTCTCAAACCAACCATGCCTTACGTGAAGAGCAGGCTGTGCGGGCTGCTGAAGTGGTTGAGAAGTATAAAGAAGAATTCTTCTCATGGCTAAAGGCACTCTCTATTGAGCCGGTGATAAAGCAGATGTATAGCGATGTGCATGAAGCGATAGACGCTGAGATGAAAAGAGCCATTAAAAAAGGGTTTGTTCCGGCAGAAGCCGAAGCCAATATGCGTAAAATGGCAGAACAGATGTTCAAACGTTTTTTACATCACCCCACACAAAACTTACGGAACTCATCCAAAGAGACCAAGAATGAAAATACTATTGAGGCAGTAAAACAGATGTTCAATATAGATACCGACAACATAGACTTTAAACAATACAAAAATGATCAATACACAAAAGGATACAGTGCGTGAGATTTTCAAAATTACTCATACCTACAAGCAAAGAAACACCCAATGATGCAACACTGGCAAGCCATATCTACCTGATTCGCGGCGGGTTCATACAGTCCGTAGGCGGTTCCGGCCTTTACAATTTTCTGCCCTTAGGAAAAAAAGTACTTGACAAGGTACGTGCTGTGGTCAAAGAGGAGCTTGATGCTGCAGGCTGCCAGGAGGTAGCACTCTCTTTTGTGACCCCGGCAACACTTTGGGAAGAGAGCGGTCGTTTGGAGAAGTACGGCAAGGAACTGCTGCGTTTTAAAGACCGTAAAGACAATGACTTTATACTCGGACCCACCCATGAAGAGATGATGGTAAATCTGGTACGCCAGACTGTCAAAAGTTACAAACAACTCCCTCTCAATCTCTATCAGATCAACCTCAAGTTCCGTGATGAGATACGCCCAAGATTCGGCCTGATGCGCGGGCGTGAGTTTTTGATGAAAGATGCCTACAGTTTTCATACATCCACAGAAGATATGCAAAGAGAATTTGCATTGATGGAAGAGACCTACAAGAAGATCTTCACCCGCTTGGGACTTGAGTTCAGAGTGGTGGCTGCAGATTCAGGTGCGATAGGCGGAAGCGGCAGCAAGGAGTTTATGGTACTTGCGGATTCAGGGGAAGATACCATCGTAGTGTGTGACAGGTGTGAGTACGGTGCCAATATTGAAGCAGCTGTATCTCAGCCAAAACGGTATGACACACAAAGCAAAGTCAAAACCGTGGTAATGAAAGCATTGTATGATGAAGGCAAAAGTGCCATCGTCGGTTTTGTCCTTCCTGAAGATATTGCACTGCAGGAAGTCAAAGCATGTAATGCAGTCAATGCAAACGATCTGGTAGCCTGCGAAACTACGGATGGGCTGTCTATGGTCGTCATAGAAGAGAGCCTTGGTGCAGCAGTTGATCCAGGCGGATTTGATGCGCCTGAAATCATTTATGAGGACATTGCTTCTGTTTGCGAAGGTGACAGCTGTGTCTACTGTGGCGGTACACTTCGCTACACCAAAGGGATCGAAGCAGGACATATCTTCCAGCTTGGTACGACATATTCTGAGCCGATGGGTGCGAATTTCTTGGATGAAAATGGCAAATCTGTACCTATGGTGATGGGAACGTACGGGATTGGTGTAAGCAGGTTGCTTGCAGCCATCATAGAACAGAACCATGATGATAAAGGATGTATCTGGACAAAAGAGTCAGCACCTTTTGATCTTCAAATAGTGGTATCAAATATGAAAGATGAAGCACAGGTATCAATGGCAGAGAAGCTTTATGACGCAATGATGGCAAAAGGTGTAGATGTCCTGCTGGATGACAGAAAAGAGCGTTTTGGTCCAAAGATAAAAGACTATGAACTCCTGGGTGTACCACATGCCGTGGTCATCGGGAAAAAACTTGCAGAGGGCAAGGTGGAATTCATCACAAGAGACGGTATGTCCAAAGAAGAAGTTTCTTCAGATGATATTTTAGCTTTTTTAGAGCGTGCATTTTAGATGATATTTCTGCTCATACCTTTTTTACTGATTGAACTGTATCTCTCTTTAAAAACAGGAGAGCAAATAGGTTTTTTATGGTCGGTTGTTTGGATCATGGCCAGTTTTATCTTTGGGATGGCACTCTTGCAACGGTCTTCATTGACCATGATGAGCAATATGCATACGATGCGGCAAGGTAAATTTGATATGCGAAGATTTCAAAATGCAAGCATGTCTTATTTTGTTGCTGCTATACTTTTGATGATCCCCGGGGTTTTTTCAGATATTCTTGGACTTATAGCACTTTTTTACACATTCTATTTACAATTTGTTGCTAAAATTACCCCTGAAAGATCACATAACAATTTTAAACCAAAAGGAGATGATGATGTCATTGATGTCGAAATTATTGATGAGCGCGATCGCAGCGACCGTAACACTTAGTGCAAATGCACAACCGGACAATAAAACTTTACTCAAGTATGTAAAAAAATCCATAGTCAAGAACCCACAGGTCAAGGTCAAAGGCGTGACTGTTTTAGAAGCCAAGACTGACAAGAGGCTGCCGGGTTGGCAGATCTTGCTGACTACCATGGATCTGGAGTATCAAGGCAAAGAGATCCATGCACCAGAGATGATGTTCATCAAAGACGGACTTATCACCGGAAATCTTGTAGATCTCAAGACAGGCAACAACTATAGGGACAACATCAAACCTACAGTACCCGATAGCTATTATGATGATGCACATTTGCTTTTTGGCAACAAAGATGCAAAGCATAAAGTGCTGATATTCTCTGATCCGCAGTGTCCATTTTGTCAGGAGCTCGTGCCTGAGATCTTTAAAGCCGCAAAAGAGAACCCGGATAAATTGGCAGTATACTACTACCACTTGCCATTGCTTCGCATACACCCGGTATCTGACATTTTGACACGTATCATGCATGTGGCACAACATGAAGGCAAAAGGGATGTGGTTGAAAAGATCTATTCTCTTAAGATCAATCCGAGAGAAACAAATATGACCAAGATCCTTTCCGCAGTACAGTCACATACAGGCTACTCCGTATCTGCCAAAAAGGTAGACGACAAAGCGGTCAAAGAAGCACTCAAAGCCGATGCTGATGCAGCAGGTAAATTGATGGTCTCAGGCACGCCTACTATCTATATAGACGGACAATGGGATAAAATGCGTGACGGATATAAAAAGCTTATCAAATAAGCAGCGAAAAGTTGAGACAATCAGGAAGTAGTATTGGAAAAATTAATTATAGCAACCAGAGCCAGTGACCTGGCACTTTGGCAAGCCTATCATATAAAAGAACGCATTGAAACTTCGTTCCCGGATATACATGTAGAACTGAACAAGATCACCTCCAGGGGTGATAAAATACTTGATAAGCCTTTGGCGCTTATAGGGGGGAAAGGGCATTTCACCAAAGAGCTTGAAGATGAAATGCTTGCAGGCAATGCACATATGGCCGTGCATTCGCTCAAAGATGTACCTACCTACATTCCTGAAGGGCTTGAACTGTGTGCGATAACCACACGCCAGGACCAAAGTGATGTACTGCTTTCGCATACGTATAAAAACCTCGATGCCCTTCCACGGGGTGCCACTGTGGGCACCACAAGTCTTAGGCGCCGTATGCAACTGTTGCAGCGCCGTCCGGACCTCAAGGTGAAAGAACTCAGAGGCAATGTCAACACACGCCTTAGAAAACTAAAAGAAGGACAGTATGACGCGATAATTCTGGCATATATAGGTCTGCATAGACTGGATTTGCTGAAAGATATCCCTTTTGTTGAAAAACTGGACTTTTTTATCCCTCCTATGGGGCAGGCTGCACTTGGCATAGAGATCATCGCATCAGATGCAAGGGTACGCGACATAGCAATGGGTTTAAATGACCCAAACACATTTATCTGCACGAAAGTAGAACGGGATTTTGTTTCTGCCATTGGTGCAGGCTGTTCTGCACCCGTAGCCGTGAATGCAGTCATCTCCGGTGAACAACTTACGGTCAGAGCCATGCTGGGGTACCCCGATGGTACACATGTCATGCATAAAGACCTTTCTTGCAAAGTAACAGAATATGAGACCCTCGGTGTGGAATTGGCAGAATATATGATAGCAGACGGTGCCCTAGAGATCCTCGAAAAAGCAGAGAGTATTGCCTTCAAAGAAGAGATGCCAGAGCGTCTCTAAGAGTGACCAGTCACGAGAGCATTACGCTGAGTTAAACAAGATGTGCTTTGCTCATATTGTGTTCCATCAAATGAAAGAGATGCCAGAGCGTCTCTAAGAGTTTATCTTATTTTTAAAACTTTTTTAATCACAGATGTTGCAGATCTGGACACGGCTTCTTT
>CAYXZY010000059.1:0-6832 GCA_964469685.1 uncultured Sulfurovum sp.
AAACCCATCTTTTAGTTTTATTTTAAGTTTTTTATTTGGATTATAAAGATATGGTTTATCCACTGGAGAAAAAATAGTTAACAACACTGGTTTTAAGTGTTGACCTATATAAAGCTTATAAGGTGTGCCCTTGGTTAAATTATATTCATTTGGCAAAGGCAAAATAAGTGGAGTATGTGCTTTATTATGATCCTTTTTGACGTATCTGATATACTTAATGGTATCATTGAAATTAGATACTGCAATATTTGCAACAACGTTATTTTTAGGGTGTTGAATAACATCCGCTCTAAAACAATATGTGTCGTTACAAACATCCATACTTGAAAAGTGTTTTGAAATCGTCTTAGCTTGATGCTTATTAGAGGCTGTTATTTGCACAAGAGCAAGTTCATTCCCTGGTTTTTCTTGCGTGACTTTACTTGTCTCAATTATTTCTTGACAACCTACCATAAATAGGGACAAAAATATTATTGCCCCCCCCCTTTAATACTTTTTTGCTTAACATTCTTTTTCCTTTTTTTGATTTTAAACAGCTCTAGAATATCTAAATTTTTAATATCTTGTCAAGGCTTTATTTCATGAAATTTATAAAAAATAGTCTTTTAGTTTCCTGTAGATTTGGTTGAAGGATATTGTAGGTCGGGTTGCCCTCATCCCGACAAATATTCAAACCATTGTGAATATTATTGTATGCAAATTAACGTCGGGATGTACCCCAAGGGCATTTCCGTTGGGCAGGGCAACCCGACCTACGAATTACTTCGAATTTTTCTTGTCTCTTGCCATACGCTTTCTCTCATTCGCATCCAAACTCTTCTTACGAATTCTTACTGACTCTGGTGTGATCTCAATGAGCTCATCATCTTCTATCCATTCCATGGCTGACTCTAGCGTGATAGGTCTTGGCGGTACAAGTTTGATGGCATCATCGGCACCTGAGGTTCTCATGTTTGTCAGCTGTTTCCCTTTTAGCGGGTTAACATCCAGGTCACCCGGTCTTGCAGACTCACCGATGACCATCCCCGAGTAGACTTTGTCTTGCGGCTTGATGAAGAGCGTACCACGCGCTTGAAGGTTAAAGATAGAAAATGCTACGGCTTCTCCATTGTCCATAGACACAAGCGCTCCGGGTGTTCTGGACTCAACAGAACCGGAGTAGGGTCTATACTCCAAAAAGGAGTGGTTCATGATCCCTTCCCCTTTTGTATCTGTCAAAAACTCCGAACGAAAACCTATCAGTCCACGTGCCGGGATCTCAAACTCTAGTCTTACCGTCCCATCAGGCATTGGGTCAAGTGAGGTCATGTTTGCTTTTCTTTTACCGAGTTTTTCTATGGCAACACCCTGGAACTCTTCAGGAACGTCAACCACAAGGTGCTCAAACGGCTCCATTTTTACACCGTTTTCTTCTTTTACCACAACTTCCGGACGGGCAAGCAGGAACTCAAACCCTTCACGTCTCATGTTCTCAGCCAAAATACCGATCTGAAGTTCACCACGACCTGACACTTTAAATGATGCTTCGCCTGTTGGCTCCATACGCATTGCGATGTTTGTCTCCATCTCTTTTTCAAGTCTTTCACGGATCTTGTTGGAGGTGACGTGTTTACCTTCCGTACCTGCCAGTGGGCCGTCATTGACGGACATGATGACGGACAGTGTAGGCTCTTCTACGTGCATAGGGTCCAATGGTACCGGATTGAGAGGGTCACATACCGAGTCACCTACATCAATGTCGTTAAAACCTGCGATGGCTACGATGTCCCCTGCTTCTGCTTCATTGATCTCAATACGCTCAAGCCCTTTAAACCCGATGAGTTTAGAAACACGTGATTTGGACTTGGAACCGTCAGCTTTGACCAGAAGATACTCATCGCCTTTTTTCACACGGCCGTTAAAGATACGGGTAATACCGATACGACCAACGAAGTTGTCGCTGTCAAGGGTAAACACCTGTGCCTGTGTGTCATTGTCCGGTGAGCCTTGCGGGTAAGGTACTTTATCCAGGATGGCTTCAAAGAGTGGTGTCATATCTTTGTTTTCATCTTCCATTTCCCACTTTGCATATCCGTCTCTAGCTGCTGCGTAAAGTACCGGGAATTCAAGCTGCTCTTCATTGGCATCGAGTGCCACCAGAAGGTCGAACATCTCATCAAGCACACGTTCCGGGTCTGCACCGTCTTTGTCGATCTTGTTGATCACCACGACAGGGATCAGTCCCAGCTCAACGGCTTTTTTAAGTACGAACTTGGTTTGCGGCATTGCACCTTCCTGGGCGTCCACAAGCATGAGTACACCGTCTACCATTTTAAGTACACGTTCAACCTCTCCACCAAAATCGGCGTGACCCGGGGTGTCAATGATGTTGATCTTGTGATCTCCATAGGTAATGGCTGTGTTTTTAGAAAGGATCGTGATCCCTCTTTCTTTTTCAATGGCATCAGAGTCCATCGCTCTTTCTTCCACTTCCTGATGCGCTTCAAAGGTACCAGACTGCTGAAGCAGTTCATCAACAAGTGTTGTCTTACCGTGGTCAACGTGCGCGATCACGGCAATGTTTTTGATCTTTTGCATAATAATTCCTGAAATTAAGGGGTGAGCCTTATAAATTTGCGCGAATTATACCCAAAAGATACTATATAGTAGATTTTTATATGCATTTGTGGCTGTGTGGTGGGTGAACCCACCCTACATCATTTGATCATTTCGCGTAGGGTGGGTTTACCCACCTATAACGTTGTTACAATGACAACCCATAGATCTCATGGTATGTTTTCATGGCATAACGGTCTGTCATGGCTGCGATATAGTCCGCAATGACACGTTCTTCTCTACGCACTTGCATGAGTTCTTTTTGATACTCAGGCAAAAGATTGCTGTCTTCTCTGAAGGCCTGATAGAGTCCCTTGATACACTGCTTTCCCGCATGCATTTTTCTGGCTATTTTTTCATGGGTATAGAGGGATTGAAACAGCAGTTTTTTGAGTTTTTTAAGCTGGGTGGCTGTCTCTTTTGAAAAACCTACAGGAAGTGTTTCACTTGCATCCAATACACCACATATGGGATCAGGCTTGCGATAATGTTTTACACCCTCCTGAGAATGTGCAATAAAGTCTTCCACCAGCAGCTTGATAAGCCCCGCTACAAAACGGTGACGGTAGAGTTTTTCTCCCCTTTGAACCCCTTCTTTTCGTACCATTTCGTCCACACGCCTGCAGAGTGCATCCTGCAACAGGTCATCAAATACTATGAGACCGTATTTGATGCCGTCATCAATGTCATGCGAGGTATAGGCTATCTCGTCTGCGTGGTCTACCACCATAGCCTCTATGCTGGGGTGTTTTTCCAGGTCAAACCGCGGATCCAACCCTGCCAAAAAAGGTTTTTTGTAAGGAAATGAGTGTTTAAGCACGCCTTCAAGTGTGGCGAAGGTGAGATTGAGTCCGTCAAAATCTTTATAACGTTTTTCCAGTTTGGTGAGCACTCTAAAGGATTGAAAATTATGTTCAAAGCCCAAAGGTCTGCCATCTTCTTTAAGCAGCTTGTCCAGTTCGTCACCGCCTACATGACCAAATGGGGTATGCCCCAGATCATGCGAAAGTGCAATGACCTCAGCAAGTGTTTCATTCAGTTCCAGCATACGTGAAAGGGTGCGTGCTATCTGTGAAACTTCCAAAGAGTGTGTCAGCCGTGTACGGAAATAGTCCCCTTCATGGTTAAGAAAAACCTGTGTTTTATACTCTAAACGCCTGAAAGAAGAGCAGTGAAGTACCCTGTCCCGGTCTCTAGCGTAAGGGTCTCTGAAATCTTCTTCAAAAGCAAAAAATCTCTGACTTGGATACATATAACGCCTTTAGTTAATATTGCTATAATTGTATCTAAATAATTTTTGGAGTGCGTGCATGGAAAAGATAGAGAAGTATCATATCGACTACGAAAAACCCAAAGTCACACTGTTGCAGCACTCTGGTCTGGGCGTAGCTGAGATCGCTGCGCGTACCTGTTATGATTCTTTTGAGAACTCTGAAAATGCCTGCGTGAAAAATGCCATGCACGAAAATGCAAAAGGCACTATGGATATAGAAGCGATCAACAGCATTGATGACTCCGAACTGCTTTCCAATCTGGCTTGGGTGCACCACCATCACTCCATCATCGAACATGCGACACTCTCTTTTTTGATCCAAGGGACGAGCAGGGGGGTACTTCAGGAACATGCCCGCCATAGACTCCAGGCCATCTCCGTACGTTCTACCCGCTATACCATGTCATCGGTGATCAATGCCTTTACTGCTTCACTGGAGAATGAAGACGGTTTTGCATTTTTCCTGGACAAACTTCTGTGCCTCAATCTTTTTGTCATTGCTGACAAAGAGTACCTGGAGATAGAGATACGCAGTATTTATGACAAATTCATGTTCCAGTACAAACGCAATGCAAACTACCACCAGGATGCCGTTGCAAAGTCTTCCCTGCCTCTTATAGAGCAGTACAAAGGTGATGCTGAGGCGCTTTACGCCGCACTGGAAAAGGGTAAGAAAAAACGCAATGTCGGAGACGGCTTCAAACACATCGTCTCTGACAACTGGAAGGTCGATATGGTCGTGACCTTCAACATCAGAAGCCTGAAGAACTATTTTGATCTGCGAGATTCAGGTGCTGCCTGGTTTCAGATACAGTGGCTTGCCGAAGAGATGAAGAAAGTCACGCCGCTGAAGTACTTAAAACTCATAGACAAAGCGCACAAGAACGGTACACATTGATGAGACACATCATTTGGCTATAATGCAAAAAAATATTTAGGAAACATAGTGTATCTATTGAAAACCATACTGATTTTACTTTTCATACAATCCGCACTTTGGGCAGAAGTACTGTCTGTAGAAAATATTGCGGCACATATAAACAATGCTGTACAAACCAAACTCAGAGGCAAAAACAAAAACATTGTCCACAGTATCTATAAACAAAGCAATTACAGACCCATTTGGATAGGGCAGGACAATGAATCTAGAATGAGTGAGCTCATAGCAGCACTGAAAGACCCTTTGTTCAACTATAAAAACAAAGCATTTGACCAAAAGGCCATAGGCCGGCTACTTTTTCAACTGGACAATGGTGAAATAAGCCAGCACAAAAAAGCAGCCGTTTATGCAAGAATAGATCTTATGCTCAGCAACTCTTTTGTACGCCTGGTGCGTTTTATCGTCCAGGGAGATGTGGACTGGGGACTTGTACAAAAAAAACTCAAAAGTCTTGAGCAAACAGATGATATCAAGTCTAGATGGGAGATGGTACCCAAGAGTTTTCCCAATGCAAACTCTGTCGTACAAGCTGCCCTTCATGACGATATATACGGCTATCTGACCTCCCTGCTGCCGCTTGAAGAACGCTATAGAAAACTGGTGAAACTGCTTAAAGCCTACCGTGTGATGGACAGGTTTCCAAAAATCCCCTACGGCACAAAAGCACTTCAACTGGGAGACCGTACAAGTCGTATTGAATTGATCAAAAAACGTTTGCAGATCTCAGGAGATTATCCAAAACATGCAGCGATAAACAGTACATTTGATGAAACACTCAGACAGGCAGTGATCACCTATCAGAAGCGTTATCTGCTGAAAGTCACAGGAACGGTCGACAAAACCATGACCTACTACCTGAATCAACCTGCCAAAAAGAACATTCAGGCGATCATCACCAACCTGGACAAAACAAAACTTTACCCCAAAAGATTTGAAGATGAGCACGTGGAGGTGAATATCCCGGACTTTAACTTGCGCTACTTCCAAGATGGCAGAATGCGCTTAAAAATGGGGCTTGTGGTCGGACGGATAGACAGGCCTACACCGCTGTTTCACAATGCCATACGGTACATGGTGCTCAACCCAACATGGACCATACCCGACAATCTTATAAAAAGAGACCTTATTCCTGTACTGAGAGAAAATCCTATGTATCTGGAAGAAAACAATATTCATGTTTTCTCGGGCAGCAAAGAGATCCAGGTCACGCAGGAGATGCTGGATCCTTATGAAAAGAGTAAAAAACGCGTACCCTACCGTTTTGTACAGTATCCGGGTGAAAACAATGCCTTGGGGCGTGTGAAATTCATGTTCCCCAACAAGTATGCCGTCTATCTGCATGACACAGACAACAAATCTTTACTCTCACGCCGCTACAAGATATACAGTTCAGGGTGTATGCGGGTAGAAAAACCCTTTGAACTCATGCATGTACTGCTTGAACATGCCAAAGGTTCGTACTCCCAAAGTGATATAGAAGAGATCCTGGCATCCAATAAGCCAACGACCATAAAACTCTCTACACCTATACCTGTGCATATACTCTATTTTACAGTCTATGAAGAAGATGGTCTGGCCTACTTTAAAAATGACATCTATCTGTACGATAAGATCATAGAAGAATCTGTAGAAGGAAACAGAAAACCTACGTTCACTGTTCCCAAAAAGCGTATGATCTCTGTGAAGAAACAAGGCAGACCGCTTTCTAACTAAGGCTTTATTTCTTCCGCATTTTAACACGCTGCAGGTGTGTGATCGCAATAGCCATAGCGTCTGTGATATCTAAAGGTTTGATCTCTTTTTTAATGTTAAAGAGTCTTTTGATCATAAACGCTACTTGTTCTTTGGTCGCCTTACCGTTTCCCGTCACTGCTTTTTTGACCTGAAGTGCTGTGTATTCATGAAAATATCCTATCTCCTGGAGGATCTTCAGGCACAATGCACCTCTAAATTGCGCAAGCTTTATGACTGACTTGGGATTAAAGGCATAAAAGATGTCTTCTATGGCCACTTCATCGATGGTA
>CAYXZY010000060.1:0-6829 GCA_964469685.1 uncultured Sulfurovum sp.
CATGAGGCTACCTCTATACTGTGTACCTCCAAAGACAGGGTAAAGATGCAGGACTTTAAGTTGCCTGTCTCTGAAATGAAGTTAAAATTAGAGATCAAAAAACAGATATTTACGCAGATAGATGCGTACGTTAAAGGATACACTGATGCGTAATAACATTGATGTTGTAAAAACATTACTTGAGGCACTTCCCTATATTAAACGTTTTTCAAATGAGAAAATCGTCATAAAGTATGGCGGTTCTGCTCAAACAACCGATCATCTCAAAGAGCAGTTCGCACAAGATATAGTCTTGCTGCATCTTGTAGGCATGAAACCCATTGTCGTGCATGGCGGGGGAAAAAACATTACAGACCTGCTTGCTAAACTGGGCGTGGACACCAAGTTCGTAGACGGTCAGCGAGTGACGACCAGGGAAGTGATGCGCGTAGCTGAAATGGTACTGAGCGGAGAGATCAACAAAGAGATCGTGTCGCTGCTGGACAATCATGGAAGCAAGGCCATAGGTATTTCGGGTAAGGATGGCGGCTTTTTGAAAGGTATGCCAAAAGACTTTGAAAATTTCGGCTACACAGGAAAAATAGAACATATCGACCCTGAGATCGTCAATAACATTATTGAAGATGGTGCTGTACCGGTCATTGCACCTATTGCCGGAAGCAGTACCCTGGGTCACCCCGGGTTCAACATCAATGCGGATCTTGCTGCATCCAAGATAGCGGTGGCCATGAAAGCCAGAAAAGTACTTTTTTTAACAGATACCCCGGGTGTTCTGGACAAAGATATGAAACTTATTACCAATTTAAGCATAGAAAAGACCCAGGCACTAAAAGCTGATGGCACCATACAAGGGGGGATGGTGCCCAAAGTCGATGCCTGTATAGAAGCTTTACGCGGCGGTGTGAAAAAAGCACATATTATTGATGGGCGTGTTGAACACTCGCTATTGTTGGAGATATTGACCAGTTCTGGCGTCGGAACTTGCATAGAATTGTAAATTTTTAGGTAAGACTAAGGTAATACTTAGAAAACTATGGATATATTTCCACATACAGTTTCTGTATTGAAAAAGCCAAGTTCATCGTGAGATGAATACGGAAAGTCAAGAATCTCTAGAAGATTGCTGGACTGCCAATAGAGATATGCTTTATCATTTATTCTAATGATAACTCTTTTTTCTATTCACTTTTACTTAGTTTTTATGATGAAGATGTCGTTTGTGTTAGTTGACATTCTTTTTCCCTAAATATACTTAATGAGCATGAATGACATCTTCACCATGAAAAACTAAACACTCTCAAATCACAATCACATTCTAAAATACTCATTCTAAAAAATGCGCATTCGCCCACAATCTATGTGATCTACACAGTATGTTCAGCCCAATCAGAGGGTTCTATTATATTATTTAGCTATAATCATACACATTATTATCACAAACGTATAGGACAAACAATCATGCAATTTATTGAGACAAGAGGCAACGACGGTGAAAAACCTATTTCTGTGTCTTTTTCAGAAGCCATATTAAGCCCAAGTGCCAGTTATGGCGGGCTTTACGTACCAGAAGATCTTCCCAATATAGATGAAGATTTTTTACAGAAGCACCTTTCCGGTCATTACAAAGACCTGGCAATGGACTTTTTGCAAGCATTTGATATTGACATTGAGAAAGACGTCATTACCGAGGCTTTAAAAAGATATGATGCTTTTGATGACCCCTCAAACCCGGTTCCACTCTCACAGATAGAGTCTGACTGTTTTGTTGCAGAACTTTACCATGGTCCTACGCGTGCATTTAAAGATATGGCATTGCAGCCTTTTGGATATATCTTGAGTAAACTGGCACAGGCCCGAAATGAAGAGTACCTTATCATGGCGGCAACATCAGGAGACACAGGACCGGCAACCTTGGAAACCTTTAAAAACCAAAAAGGTGTAAAGGTAACCTGCCTGTACCCTGAGGGAGGCACTTCAGATGTACAACGACTGCAAATGGTCACTGAAGATGCACCCAACCTTAAAGTCATTGGTGTCAAAGGCAACTTTGATGACACACAAAATACGCTCAAAGCCTTGCTTGCATCAGAAGCATTCAAAGCAGAATTGGCGTCAAGAGATATCAAACTTTCTGCAGCGAACTCTGTAAACTTTGGACGTATCATTTTTCAGATCATTTACCATATACATGCATATTTGGAACTGCTGAGAAATGAGACGATCAAAATGGGTGAAAAGATCTATCTTGTGGTACCCAGCGGAAACTTTGGTAATGCTTTGGGTGCGTATTATGCGAAAAAAGCCGGTTTACCTATAGAAAAGATACTCATCGCCTCAAATATGAACAATATTTTGACAGACTGGATCACTACGGGAACCTATGACCTGAACGCACGTATGCTTATTCAGACTGAGTCACCTGCGATGGATATTTTGAAGTCTTCCAACATTGAACGTGTGATGTTTGACAAGTTTGGTGCAGAGCGCACCAAAGCCTTGATGGATGCCCTGGAAAAGGATGGAAAATTCCAGCTCACCGAGGATGAACTGGCATCACTGAGAGAAGATTTTGATGCTTCTTTCTCGGACGATATGGAGTGTGAAGCTGTCATAGGACTCTATGCCAAAGACGGATATATCATGGATCCGCATACAGCTACCTGTTTAAGAGCATATGAACATTTAAGAGAAAGTAGCCTAAAGACCGTGATCTACTCTACGGCGGAGTGGACGAAATTCTCTCCTGCAGTCTCTAAGGCTTTGGGACATGAGGTCAATGATGATGTTGAGGCACTGAAGTATGTGAGTACGCATGCAAATGTCCCTGTGCCTGCTATGATCCATGATCTGTTTGAAAAACCTGTCACGCATACTGTGGTTGTCGAAAAAGATGCTATAAAAGGAGAGATACTAAACTTCCTGTAGTTGTTTAGTATAACGTAATGCCACGAAATTATATAAATCCTCTTCTTGTATTTAGCCTATGCACACTTGCACATGGGAAGAATGTTGCAGATTGCAGAGTACTCACTGCAGAGACTACCCAGTGTGATCCCTATACTTCAAAACTCATTCATGCCAAAGAAATCACATCTGCTTCAGATAGAAAAAAGTTAATTATCTCTAAAACCCTACCTGTGCCGAAAAACAAAAAAGTCAGGGTCATATCGGTAGAAGAACTCATAGAAAAGTATGTCAAAGTTGAAGACTCTTTACGGTTTAAAAGAACCCACGATGAGATACCTGACGTAGAAGTGATAGAAAAAGTGGTGCCTGAAGATGTTATGCCTGAAAAAGTGATAGTGCAAGAAAAAGTGTTGGTGAAAGAAAAAATGCCAAAGGAAATTGTACCTGAAGAACCAGTAAAACAAGTTGTTCAGACCATCCCTAAAGCTGCACCGAAAAAAGAAGTGTTGGCAGAAAAGGGTGCTGAAGTCAGTGAAAAAGTTTCCAGAAAAGAGATCATATTAGGCTATTACACGGTGATTCCCGGAGATTCTTTAGGGAAAATTGCCAGTACATTCGGGCTTTCTGTCAAAGAAATCGTATTTTTAAATCATTTGGACAAAAGCAAACATTTAAAATTGGGACAAAAGCTGCGAATACCACTGCCGCAAAAAACAATAGATGCCATGGCAACAGGTGAATACACCATAGAGCCCAATGATTCACTCATTACTATTGCAAGAATGTTCAATGTCACGCCAAAGGCCTTGGCCGAATTCAACAATCTTAAAACCAATGCAACCATTCGGGTGGGCAAAAAGCTCGTCTTGCCTATACCCTATATGGTAAAGAAGCATGAAGCGGAACAAAAAAGAGCGGCAGAAAAGAAACGATTGGCAGAAAAAAAGAAACGTGAAGCAGCCAAAAGAGCCAAGCGTCAAAAAGTCAAAATGCTTAAAGGTTTTGGGAAGCGTAAAATGCGTGTGACAGCCACTGCCTACACCTCCCATCACAATCAGACAGACAAAACCCCGTTTCTGGCAGCATGGAACAATCGATTGCGACCGGGGATGAAGATCATCGCCGTATCTCGAGATATGTTAAGGCGGTACGGCATGCGTAATGGCACAAAAGTACGCATAGGCGGTTTGCGAGGGTATTATACGGTGCGGGACAAAATGAATAAACGCTACAGGAAGCGTATAGATATCTATATGGGTCTAGACAGAAAAAGAGCACTACGCTGGGGAAGAAGAAGCGTAGTGATTCATTGGTGAGACCCGTTAAGTAAACGTGAATAGTTTCACGTTTATAGGGTCGAAACCGAAGTGGTCGTAACGAAGTGGAGCCACGTAGGCGGGCAAACCCGTTAAGTAAACGTGAATAGTTTCACGTTTATAGGGTCGAAACCATGAATTACGTGTTGCACCACTCAATAGGTTTCGTTTTGCAGCGATGGAACCGTAGCTGATGTACACTTGTATACCAGCGAAGGCAAGCGGTTATTGCATTGTTGTTCCCAATGTGATGAATTCTAAGTAACGTACAATTCACTCCTGTAAAGACTCGTAGATCTCCAATACCTCTAAATACGCTTCGGTTTTTTCTTCATACAGGGCTTCCAGTTTTGAAAGCTCATCACTGAGCGCAGTCAGTCCCTTTTCTTCATAACAGGCAGGGTCATACAAACAGGCATTTATTTGGGCTATTTGTTCTTCCAGTGCTTCAATTTCATCAGGCAGGGTATCATAGGCTTGTTGTTGCTTATAGGTGAGCTTTGTCTGTTTTTTCTCTTTGGAAGGCGCCTCTTTTTTGACTGGTGCGGTGATCTCTTTCTGGAGGGAGTCTAACGCTTTCATCTCTTTTTCCATCTCAAGGTATTCGCTGTAGGTCTGGTAAGATTCTTCTATCTGTCCGTTCCCTTTAAAAATGAAAAGCTTGGAAGCGATCTTGTCGATAAAGTATCTGTCATGAGAAACAAAGAGCAGGGCACCTTGAAATGCGATGAGTTTGTCTTCCAAAATGGTAATGGTCTGAATGTCCAGGTCATTGGTAGGTTCATCAAGTATGAGGCACTCCACATTTTTCGTAAAGAGCAAAGCCAAGGCTACACGGTTCTTTTCCCCGCCACTGAGTTGTCCTATTTTTTTGGTCATATACTCTTCCGGGAAGAGAAAGGTCTTTAAGTAGGCATAGACATGCATATGTGCACCCTGGACATCCACATGGTCGCCGCCATCTGGACAGAATGTTTCTATGAGGGTATGTTCGTTGTTCAGCATCTCTCGATGTTGGTCAAAATACCCAACCGTAAATTCACCTTTTTTGATGGTGCCTGCATCAGGTTTGAGCCTTCCCAGAAAGAGTTTTAGCAGGGTAGATTTACCCGCCCCGTTGACACCTACAATGGCTATTTTGTCACGTTGAAGGATGCGTGTGGAGAAGTTTTCTATCAGGCGTTTGTCTGCTATGGAGTAGTTTAGATGTTCCACATCAAAGAGCATCTTTCGTTTGCTTAGACCTTTTTCGCCTTTCCAGCTCTTTTTTTCACGTTCGAGCTCTACTTGCATTTTACGTATGAGCGTAGGGTTTTTCTTGGCTTGTTCTCTAAGCTCAAAGACCCTTGCTTTGCGTCCCTGGTTTCGTTTTTCTCTTGCACGGACACTTTTGCCCAGCCATTCTTCTTCACGCTTGAGGAGTTTCAGCAGGGTATCATGGCTTTTGGCCAGTGATTTCATGCGTTCTTCTTTTTGCGCGAGGTAGTCCCGGTATCCACCTTTATAAGAGACAAGACCTTGATTTTCTACTTCTACGACACGGGTAGCTATGGTATCGATAAAGTGTCTGTCGTGGGAGATAAACAGCAGGGTGAACTTCTCTTTGAGCAGTATCTCTTCTAAAAACTCTACCATGTAGACATCCAGATGGTTGGTAGGCTCATCAAGCAGAAGTACATCAGGTTTTTTGAGTACCAGAGAAGCGAGAGCCACACGGCGCTGTTCACCCCCCGAGAGTGAGACAACAAGGCGGTTTTCATATGCTTTGAGTCTGAACTCCTGCAAGATGCGTTCAATCTTGTCATCCAGGTTCCATGCATTGTGATGGTCAAGATAGGCAGAGATATTTTCCAGTTTTGCCAAAAGTTCCTTGTTCTCAAAATCCTCTGCGACCTCTGCACTGAGTTTTGCATGTTCTTCCTGTGCCGTCCTAAGTTCGGTCAGTTCATTCAGTATGGCATCCCTGACTGTTAGGTTGGCTTCAAAAACAGGTTGCTGGGCAAGCATCTCTACCTGTATGCTGTTGTTGACCACCCGTTTACCTTCCGTGGGCACTTCTGTACCCAGTGCTATTTTCATAAGTGTGGATTTTCCACATCCGTTTTGTCCAACGATTGCAATGCGTTCATCCTCATTGAGGTGAAAGTCTACATCATTGAGAAGGCGTTTTACGTCATATTGTTTTTTGATATGAAAGAGGTCTATCAGTGCCAAAGTCTATCCTTAGAAGGTATTGTGCGAATTATAGCAAATTTAAGGCTTGATTAGGTATATTCCAAGCATTCACTATTTACTTATGTAAGGACAACAATGTTAGAAGCGATCATTATCATATACTCTATTTACACCTTTATGAAAATCTACATCTCTATCATGCAAATAGGGTTTATCAACGAAGAAAAACGCAAAGCACCTGTACTCATGTCAGCAGAGAAATATCTCACCGCAGCCAATTATGCTGTAGCCAACGGTAAACTAGGACTTGTAACAACCCTGGTGGATTATCTGTTGTTTATCTGGTGGGTATTTGCCGGTTTTGCATGGTTGTCAAGCCTGGTACAGGTTGACGGTACTGTGATGCAGGCCGTCGTGTTTCTCATGGGATT
>CAYXZY010000061.1:0-6828 GCA_964469685.1 uncultured Sulfurovum sp.
GCACGTTCAGATAGTCTATCGTTGACTCCAATGGTGTGGCATCCAAGCTCATACCTGCAAGACTCTGCGTGTTTTTTTTCATGACCTGCAAGTGAAAAACCTGATCCTCACTTTTAACGTAAGACATCAGTTGGGTTCGCTCAAAATCCCTTCTAAGCGGTGTAGAAGAATGGTTGTCTACGGCTTCTCGTTTGGCATCGGTATGGGAAAGATTGACCATGTAAGAGAAGTCATCTTTTTTTTCACCGTAATTGATACTCTGCGTACTGTACCCTCTACTGCCAGCAGAAAGACTCAGCTTGCCTCCACTGTCTCGCTCAGGATCCTTGGAGTAAAGAAATATCGTCATATATGCCGGCTCTACAGAAGTCTCAAAAGAGGGAGTCATATAATAGAATTCTATATGATCCACAAAATCTATGTTCATATCACCATAGAGCATCACACCGCTGCCCATCCACCCTTGTGTGATCTCCACACCATCAACATAAAGACGAATGAAATTGCTTTTATAGGGTTCAAACGCACCCAAAGTCAAAGGATCAGGCAAGGCATATCTATTTTCATGATAAAAAATGATAGGGGTGGTCTTAAACACATCTTTGAGCGTTTTGGCATGCATCTCTTCAAGTTTTTCTCTGGTGAAGAGTACTAAGTGCCCTTTGTTCTCATCAATGGTCTTTTGACTTAATGCATTTTTTTGGTTGAATGTCTGCAAGATATCATCGATACGTTCTGCATAGAGGTTGCCTGAGGATGCTATGCTTAAAAAAACAAAACTGCGTATGATAGTTGATTTCAAAAGATACCCCATTGTATTTCATTTCCCTGCATTCTTTTTCTCCCTATATTCTTTTTCATACTTCTCTTTCATATATTAGCAAAATATAGAACTATTTCATAGCATAACAAAAAAATGTCAAAAATTGTCAAAATATCTTTTTAACCTAAAAAACCCTATACTGTGACTTCAAATACATGGGAGTGAGGCAAAAAAAGAATGACTGAAACAATACACAAACTGCTCACAGAAGAATACGCTTTAATACATGCAGTTACCCCGGAACATATACAAGCCATAAAAGACATACGGGCTGAAGTCTTTGTCTCCAAACTCGAAACCTCCCTTGCCGAACTTGAAAAAAGAAAATTTTTATACAACAAAGCGGATGAACAATCCTTCATCTATCTTTTGCAACATGTTGAAAGCAAAAAATATGTTGCAACCGTCAGAATCATTTTTATCAATGCGCGTACACCCATTAAGCAGATACCCTTACAAAAAGAGGGAAAAGTTCAGAACATAGAACACCTAACCAAAGAACTTCCCATTTGTGAGATCTCCCGTATGGCGATGATCAAAGACCTCCCGGATCATGACACATTATCTAAACTTCAGCTTGGAACCAACCTTGCTCTGGGGCTCATGAGTGCCGTCAGGATCAACGTTATGCTCTACCATTATACAAATATTTTTGCGATCATGGAGAAGTCCTTGCACCGCATTTTAAAAAGACAGGGTGTAAAGCTGGAACCCATTGGTGAAGCTGTGGACTATTACGGAGTACGTTTTCCCTTTGTTATCACAAAAGAAGCGTTTATAGATGCGGGTAAAAGTACTGAAGACACCATGGGAAGAGTGACACGCTTCTACCTGCAGGAGCTGTGTAAAAACCCTGATAGTTTTTTGCAATTTGTTGACAATAATCCCTACTTGGAACGCTCCGACCTTCAGCTGGACAGGATCTGCCAACTTTTTAAAACGCACGGCAGCGATGTCCCCACAGCCGTTCTCTTTGGAGCAGAAGAACCTACTCCCTCAGCCTCTACGCTTTGATCCTGTAGATCACCGCATACATCAGCGGCACATAGTAAAGGTTAAGAATGGTTGCCCAGGCTACGCCAAACCCAAGACTTATGGCCATAGGCTGCAAGATGAGTGCCTGGCCTGAAGCAAAGAACATCAAAGTAAAGAGTCCCAACACGGTTGTAAGTGATGTCAGCAAAATAGGACGCAGTCTTTGTATGGCTCCCTCCAGGACTTCTTGCTGATTTTTCCCTTTACGGATCACACTGAGCATAATGAGTCCGTCATTGACCACTACACCAGCCAGACCGATGACACCCATCACACCCGGCATACTCAGGTTCAGACCCAATACATACTGGCCAAACAAAGCACCCACAACAGACAAAGGTATCGTAGAGACAATGATCAGTGGCATGACCAGAGAGTTGAACATCCACACCAGTGTGATAAAGATCAGGAAGATGGCGATCATCGCAGCTTGGGACATCTCTTTTTTCATCTTTTTGTTCTCTTTCTCCTCTCCCTTGATGATGACGGTGACATCTTCCTGCTCCATCTTTTCAAGCAAAGGTTTGATCTCGTCCATGACATCTGTGGCAAGCACTTTCTTACTGTCTACCCTTGCAGTGACCGTACGTACCCTGAGCGAATCTTCTTTAAATATCTTGATATAACTGCGCTGATAGCTAAAGTCACAAATGTCACTGAGGCTGACCATCCTTGTTTTGTCAGGGGTGGGCAGTGTGACACTCTGCAGCTTGAGGCTGCTGTCTTTCTCGGGGTTTTCTATACGTATACGTATCAGTCCTGAGTCATTGAACATTTTGCCATACTCTGCTTTAAGGAATGAGCCTTTAAGCACTGCGGTGAGGTATGCTTCACTAAAACCAAGCTGCTGACCGTACTCATTGACACGCAGTTTCAGTTCTTTGACCCCTTCTTTGGCATTGTCTGCAATGTCTTTTACCCCGTCTATACTTGCAAGTTTCTCTTTGAGTCTGCCAAGTACCTCTGTCATCTTTTCGTCAGACTTGGTCACAAATCCTATCTCGATGTCATTGCCTACCACACCTGCTTGGGGGGCGTAGACATTTAATTCTGTGAAGACATTGTCACCTTCAGGTGTCTTTCGTGTAAGCTGATGTGCCACGACCTCTTTTTGGATCAGTGCTACAATGTCCTGTGCTTTTTTCTGACGTATCATGTCACTGTCATCATACTCCAGTGAAAACACAGGACTGATGTATTTGTCAAAGAAGTTCTCAGGTGCTTTTTCATGCAGGTTCACAAATATCTGAAAAAGATTGTCGCCTGTTTCAAAGTTTTGCTTGGCATCAAGGTTTATGCCTATCACTGAGGTCACCGAAGAAAGATCCTGGTCATCCAACTTGGCCAGTATCTCTTTTTCTATGGCAGTGACATAGACTTCGGTATCTTCAAGTTCATTGTTGACATCTATCTTTCCGTTCACATAGATCTGCGTGGTATCGAACTCCGGGAAAAGCTTGAATTTTGTCAATTTGAACATCCCGGCCGTAGCCAACAGTATAAAAGTGACCAGCAAGAACAGACTGGTTTTTTTATGCTTCAAAAGAGTACCCAAGATGTTTTGATAAAGACTGTTGACCTTGACCCAAAAGTCATTTTGTGTATGTTCTTTTTTCACATTTCCTATACTGAAAAACTCTTTGGCATGCAGAGGCAAGAAGTAGAATGCCTCAAAAAAAGAGCTCAGAAGCAGAATGCTTATCATGACAGGCAGGACTTTCATGAAGACTCCCATCTCCCCGCTCATGATAAGCAGTGGCAAAAATGCAAAGACCGTGGTCAGTGTTGCGGTCAACACCGCCGGAAACATCTCCAGCGCACCTTCAATGGCCGCATCTCTGGGTGTTTTACCCATTTCTATATGTCTGTAGATATTTTCAGCGACGACGATCGCTTCATCGACGATCATACCAAGGGCAATGAGTGCACCCAGCAACGTTAGCATATTGAGGCTGTAACCGAGAATATCGGCACTGACAAGGGTGATCATAAAACTCGTAGGAATACCGATGGCCACCACAAAGGCAATGCGGAAATTGACACTTAACAGAAGTGCCAAAAACACGAGTATCAGCCCAAATAAAATATTTGAAGAGACAAGATTCAGCCTGTTCTTGATCCAGACCGAAGTATCGGTATAGGCTTCAAAGGTCATATTTGGGTAGGCTTTGGCAAACTCTTTGAGATCATTTCTGATCTGCTTACTCAGTGCAATGGCATTCCCATCTTTGGTTTTGTTAATGTTCAAAGATACATTTCTCACACTGTTAAAATGTGAGATCTCCCCACGATCCCCCAGTCCGAACTTCACCGTAGCGATATCGCCTATGCGTACACGCTGGTTGCCCACGGTGATCAGTGTACTTTCAACCTTTTGGGCGCTTTTTTCACCATTGATCGTAGAGATATAAAGATGGCTCCCCTTCTGTTTGAGTGTACCTATAGGATAGATGGAACTTAGATTTGAAATAGCCTGGTACACACTGTCTTTGGCCAGGCCGTATGCATTGATCTTCTCTTCATTGAGCTGAATGAGCACCTCATCATCCACATCTCCATACACCGTCAATCCGCTAAGTTCCTGATAGCGGCTTAGATCACTCTTAAGCGTATTGGCAACATCCAGCAGTTCCCGGGTTGAAACATCTCCGGATATGGCAACAATCAGCAGCGGGAAGTCTTTTTGCACAAGTTTTGCTGTCGGTTCATTCATATCTGAAGGAAGGTCACGTCGCACATTGGATATGACATCCTTGACGTCATCAAGTGTTCTGCTTTTGTCACTGCCTTCTTTGATGTTGGCTTTGATCAGAAAAGATCCATTTTGAATCACGGTTTCAATGGAATCGATCTCTGAGATATTTTTAAGATCATCCTCAATGGTCTTCACAACCATTTTGTCCAACACATCTGCACTGCTTCCTGCATATCCACCCTGTACGGTGATCTTGTCCAGTGCAGAAGGAGGGAATATCTCTTTGGGAATGTTCTGGTATGCAAAAATGGACAGCAGCACCATAAAGACCATCAATATATGGTTGATGATCGCTTTGTCAACAGCAAAACTGATAAAAGCACGGATCATTATGATGCCCCGTCATTGATCACAAAAATGGTATCTGAGACCTGACTTTTGTACTTGAGTGCTTCCACATTCTGCTCCAACATCACTTTTTCTGCTTTAAGCGCAGACACTTCCCTGTTCATCTTGTTGACAATCTTGCTCTCGTAGTAGATCTGGTTGCTCAAGTATATCTTTATCATCGTCAATATAAGCACGATACTCATGGCCATCAGAATGACAGAGACCATACCAAAAGTGATTCCGTTTTGCTTTTTAATGCGTTTATTTGCTTTCATGTGTAAACCTAAAACTTCGTAATTTCGCAGATCTGCTTCTGGGGTTGGCCTTGAGTTCCTCTTTGGTGGCTGTAACCGGTTTTCGTGTAAGCACCTTGCCTATGGCATGGTTCTTGCCACAGGTACAGCGTATCGCCTGAGGATCACAGATACATGCTGTGGCCCATTTTTTAAAACGGTTTTTCACCAACCTGTCCTCCAATGAATGAAAGGTGATCAGGCTCACCACTTCACCGAGATAGTGTTTCGCCTCAAGTGCGTCCAGCAACCCTTCTATCTCTGCGAGTTCATTGTTCACTTCTATGCGTATGGCTTGAAACATAAGCGTGGCAGGATGTATCTTTCCCCCGGAGGGAATCACGGTTTTTGCAATCGTGCTGAGTTCTTTGGCACTGGCTATAGGACTCTTGGATCTTGCCTCTATGACAGCACCTGCTAGTTTTCGGTAAGAACGCACCTCGCCATAGGCATCAAATATGTATTCAAGTTTTTCCTGCGAATAGGTATTGACCACCTCATAGGCACTCAAAGAAGCAGATGCATCCATACGCATATCCAAGGTGTCAGAATCAAATGAAAACCCTCTTTGCTTTTTGTCAAGCTGTAAAGAAGAGACACCAAAATCTGCCAGAACCGCACGCACAGGATGTTCTGTCAGTGTCGGGAAAACCGTAGCAAAAGTACCTTTTTTTAACATGCTGCGTTGCGCAAAAGGCGCCAAGCGTTCTTTGGAAAATGCCAGTGCTTCATCATCTCTGTCTATGCCTATATGTTTTAAGGCCTCATAGTTTTTTAACATTTCTGCACTATGCCCTGCATACCCCAAGGTACAGTCCACAAAGTACCCCTCACCTACGTCTTTAAAACTCTCAAGCACTTCATCTAACAGTACAGGTATGTGTGGTGTTTGCATGAAGATCCCTTTAAAACGCCGCCAAAACCCCTGTGCATGTCCGGTTTTGGTAAAGTGCTCTATATTTAATTATGAATGCTATAATAGCAAAATAATCCTAATAAAGGTTTCGCATATATGGATAAATACCTCATTGATGATATCAAACATGTTTCCTTATCACTCTTTACCAAAAACTTTTTTTCTGTCTATCACGGGTCGATCTCCGCAAGGATAAGCCAATCAGAATTCATCATCAATTCCAAAGACACCATACTGAATGAAGTGACCGAGGATTCTCTGGTGAAACTGGACTGTCAAAAACGTGACTACCGATGGAACTTGGCCAATACAGATGTGAATATCCATGAACATATCTATGAGACCATACCCAATGCAAAGTATGTCTGCTACACACTGCCCCCTTATGCTACGGCATATTCTTTAAAACACGGCAAGGTATTGCCTGCTGATTTCTACGGCAAGAAAATACTTGGAGAAGTGGTCGTGTATGACCCCAAAAATATTGACGACTGGCTGGAACGTGCACCGTATGAAATACCCAAATTCTTCCAAAAACATGACACCCACCTGCTGCTTATCAAAGGTTTTGGTCTGATCTCATACGACAGGGACATTACCGAAATGGCAAAGAAGATCTCCGTACTGGAAAACTCCTGCCGACTGCTGGCCTTGTCTGCAAATCTGTAAAGCACTT